>JAYUJG010000425.1:0-6356 GCA_043765355.1 Acidobacteriaceae bacterium
GGCGGTTGCGCAGGCCTATTGCCTGATGTGGGCCAATCCGGGCAAGGCTGAGGCGAAACTTCAATACGGTTTCCGCATTCAGGGGCGGTCGATCGATGCCATCAGATGAGTGCGGAGAGTTGTGCGCAAAACTGCACTGTCTTGTGCTTTGGTCTCTGAGATTATTTCTTGCTGGATTTGAGGGCCTAACCAGGCGGTATAGACATGGCGCAGAGCGCGGCCATAGCCATGAGCGCGACGAGATCTCGATGTAATCGTTCCCTTCGGGATACGCCCTACAGCAACACTAAAAAATTAAAGTTGGCCCGGTACTTTTGAGGTCACGATTCATTGCCGCGCACCTCCAACTAGGGCAACCAATACGCTACTACGGCGTAGCTTGCTTGCGGTAAGCAATCTGCGCATCTACTATGCATTTAACGAATAAGAACCCAAGGGAGCCGAGTGGAAAATGCTCAAGACTGTCTCGGCCCGATTCCGCGCGTAACCGCGGTTCACGCAGTATTTGTCAAAAACTGCTCAACACCACAACTACAGCCAATGAAAATGTATTTAAAACGCCGTTTCCGGTCTACTGCGACAGGAACGGCATTTCCCCAGGTAGGTCCCGTGTGGCTCCAAAGGGCCCAGGAATAACAAGAAGAGATGCGACATGCCGGACATTGAGGACCCTAGCCAATCTACTGAGAGGGACCGCCTATTCGCGGGCAGCCTTCCCATCCAGGAAGCGCTCAGACAGTTGCGTCTTCGATTGCTTGACCTGAGTAGCCGCAACCGCTTATTGAGCTTTAAGCACTCGGTTGGGAAGTCACTTCAGTTTGTTCATAGCTCGCCTGAGGCGGTGTACCGCCGGCTAGTGGAATCCAGCGCGAGAGTCAACGTTGCCCCGGTTCCGGAGCCAGACCGGTCTTCCTGGGTAACTCGTAATGGGCGGCTCGGCAAACCTGATGTCCGTGACTACGCCAAAACCGTCGGAATAGACAGCTCCCACGACCTCGAACCGTTGGCCACGGGGGCTCCCGTTGCCGCGGCCAACGGCAGCCAAATTCGCGCTCTCTATTACGGGGAGGACCTGGCAAAGCATTGCCGGAAGCTTGACCGGGAAGCCAGGCTTGCCATCGAAGAGACCGGTGCCAACATGCTCTTCCTGGTCCTTGGGTTTCTCGAGTTTCCTGAAGCAGACGAGAGCGACAAGCTGTTTCTGGCGCCACTCATCTCGATTCCCGTAGCGCTCTCAAAGATGGATGGGCACGCGGCGTCGATGACGTTTTCTGTGGCCCACACGGGCGAGGAACTAGCAGAAAACCTATCCCTGGTAGAAAAGCTTAACCGCGACTACGCGTTCTCTCTTCCAGATTTCGACGAGGAAACGGACTCAGTCGAGAATTACTTCGCAGAGATTGAAGCGGCAATTCACAACAAATCTCGCTGGCGTGTCCGGCGGCTGATGACCCTTGCGCTCCTGTCCTTTTCGAACATGCTATTGGTCCGCGACCTCGACCCGGACAACTGGCCACAAGACGAGCACGGGCTGTCTGTTCTGCTTACCCACCCAATCGTCAAGCAGGTGTTCGAGGGAAAGGCTTACTCGGGCGGCTCCACCGAGTACGGGGAGGAGTACCCCATCGACGAGCACGTGCACTGTCACCTGCCCCTCATCTATGATGCCGATAGCTCCCAGCACAGCGCGCTGATTGATGTCGTTGAGGGTAAGAACTTGGTCATCGAGGGTCCGCCCGGCACGGGAAAATCTCAGACCATCACCAACTTGATTGCTGTGGCCTTGCATGAAGGTAAGAAGGTGCTTTTCGTGGCAGAGAAGCTTGCCGCTCTCGAAGTTGTGAAGGCCCGCTTGAAACAGGCGGGCCTTGAGCACTTTGTCCTTGAACTTCACAGCAACAAAACAAACAAGAAACGAGTGCTTGAAGACCTCGAAAGACGGGTGAGGATGCGCGCTCCTGCCCCGAGTGACCTGCCCACCATGCTCGAGCGGCTCGACACGAAACGCCAGACGCTGAAGGCATATGTTGGCCTGTTGAATGGGGTGCACGGCAATCAACAGGACATGACCGTACACAAGGTGCTGTGGCGTGCAGAACTCTACCGGCAACGCTGCGGTGAGGACGCCCAGACCGTGGAGGAACTCACCTATGTCTCCGCACCATCCACTACCGGCGCCGAATACGCGGGCATCAAGGACTTGCTGAAGACCGTAGCGGAGCAGTACCAGGACATCGGGTACTTTGATGCTCGCCACCCGTTCTGGGGATTCTTCCCAGAGGCAATTGCCCCGGGCGACGACATGAAAGTTCAACGCGTTCTGCAGCGCTACGCGGATGTGTTCGAGAGCTTTGCTCGCGCGATGCACGAAGCGGAGCAGATGCTTGAAGTTGCAAAGCTCAGCATGAGTGCGGAGACCGCCCAGTCGTTGATTTCCACTTTAGCCGTCCTGGCTCCTGCCGACCCGGACGAAGTGGCATTTGAAATGCTGCCCCGGCTTTTCACAGCCGAGGACCCCAATGGCGAACATGGCGAGTCTGTCCTCGCTGACGTGCGCCGTCTTGTCATTGAGGCCCAGCAACTGCTGACGGTCATGCGGCGGCAACTCCTGCGCAATGAACCTGCTCCGCCAACGGCGGCCGCCAGTGCGGTCGAGCAGGTGGCAGTCCTTAAATCGCTCGGGTTCAGCCGCGCGACTGGCGAAGGTATCCACCGCATCAGAAATAACATCGCATCGGCTCTGGAAGGGGCAAGCGGGGCATTGGCAGACCTGGGACTGGTGTCGACAAGACTTGGCCTCGCGTTTGATAGCAGTGTGGCCGACACCCGGAAACTATCCATACTGCTTGGCATCGCGGAGAGCGCACCGGACCATCTGTTTCACCTGCGACACGAAGCCTTACAGGATCCGCAGGCTCTAATCGTACTTTCTCAGGCGCAAGAGAAGCTGAAGACGCTGCAAAAGGAACGCGCCACGATAGATGCGCATCTTCATCTCGATATTGTCCCGGAAGAGTCTCAACTCAAGGCAGCGATTCTGGTTCTCCGGGAAGGTGACGCATGGTATCGTGTATTTCAGAAACGATGGCGAAGGGCGGTGGCAACTCATCGTCAACTAGAAAAGGTTAAGGAGAGGAAGACCGCAGCTCAGCGACTGGTCGAGTTGGAAGTGCTGGTCCGGCATCAAAGGCGCACCAAGGAATGGAATGAGAACACCGAGATTCGCCGCCTCGCGGGTTCCGCCTTCAAGGGCGAGGAGTCCCCGCTCGTAGAGCTGGTAACGCTGGCGCGATGGATACACGAGGCGGCTGATGGCCTGGAACAGGGCCAACTCGGTACGTCCACATTGGACCCGCTGACGGTGGATAAGGGCCGCCTGCGGGAGCTTCGTGCTGCTACGCAGGCCGCACGCCGAGCGCTCGCGAATCTGCAGCATCTCGAAGCCACACTCGCGCACGAAGTCGTCGGTGCCACGGAGCGCATCCGCAACCAGTTGACAGCCGAGACTTGGTCCCTTCGGATTGGTCGTAGCCAAGACCTGCTTGACCGGCTGTTGCGGGCTGAGCAACTCCTCACGGCATACTGCCCGGCAACTGTGTCCGCGGACGAAGGTCTGGCCGCGATTAACGCGAGTGCGCGGCTCCCGGAATTCTTGGAAGTGCTTCGCAAGCATTCAGCTGGGCAGGCACTGTTAGGCCCGCGGCTGGCGGGACTCGATACGAACCTTGATCCAGCCGACGCAGCATTGACTTATGGACGACTCATCCGCAGAAGCAAGCTACCCGTCACCGTGCAACGAGTACTGCTAAGCGAGGAGTGTGGGTCCAACTATGCAGAGCTGATGAGACTCATTTCCACGGTAGGTGCCGGATGGGATGGCTTTGCCTCTTTTGGCGAGGAGCTCAGGGAGTTCGGAAAATTCGACCCGTCCAAATGGACAGAGGGTGATGGCACTGACACGGATTTGGTGGACTGCCTGGTGGGGAGAACGCGGGCGGCCGGTGCCCAGATGCACCGGCTTCTGCCATGGGTCCAGTACCTCCAAGCTCGTGCGGACACCGAGACAAAAGACGTTGGCTCACTGGTTCGACTCATGGAGGCAGGAAATCTCCAGCCGGAAAACCTGGCCAACGCGTTCGGCTACCGATTTTATGCGTCAATTGCGCATTCCCTGTTCCGCACGCTGCCGTCCATGAGCCGGTTCAGCGGTATTCGCCACAGCAATGTGCGGCTTGAATACGCCGAGCTGGACCGCGAAGTAATTCGCCTTCGGGGAAGGCAGGTTGCCTATCAGGCCCGTACGCAAGCTCACCCGCCCGCCGGGCAGGCGGGCACCAGAGTAGACGAGCGCACGGATATGGTGCTGCTCAACCTCCTGATGCCGCAAACCCGACCGCGCATGCCGATTCGGAAGATTCTCAAAAACGCGGGCCGGGCCGTCCAGGAGCTGAAACCGTGCTTCATGATGGGGCCACAGGCGGTCGCCCAGTTTCTGGCGCCGGGGAGCATGGAGTTCGATATCATTGTGATGGATGAGGCCTCCCAGCTTAAACCGGAAGAGGCCATCGGGGCAATTGCGCGCGGCAAGCAGTTGGTCGTGGTAGGGGACCCTAAGCAGCTACCGCCGACTACTTTTTTCTCCAGAATGACCCAGTCTGGCAGCGATGATGACGACGGCGGCGGGCAGATTGCTGTGGTCGACTCCCAAAGCATCCTTGACGTGTGCATCGGCCACTTCCAGCCCGTGCGCACGCTGCGCTGGCATTACCGCTCGCAGCACGAGTCTCTAATTGCGTTCTCGAACCATCATTTCTACCGCGGCACGCTGGTAGTCTTTCCGTCGCCATTTCCCAAGGGTAAGGCGCTGGGACTTCGCTACCACTACGTTCATGACGGGGTCTATGAGAACCAGATGAACCAGGTAGAGGCCCTCAGAGTTGTGGATGCCGTGGTCGACCATATTTTGCAAAGGCCTGACGACTCCCTAGGCGTGGTCACTCTCAACATCCGGCAGCGCGACCTGATTGCTGAGCTCATCGAGGACCGGCTCAGGTCTTTGCCAGAGGCGGCAGCGTTCGAGCAGCGATGGGAGGACCAGGGAATGGGGCTCTTTATCAAGAATCTCGAAAACGTCCAAGGTGACGAGCGGGACTGCGTAATTATATCGACTACATTTGGCAAAGCCCGGGGCACGAATGTAGTGCGTCAGACCTTCGGCCCTATCACCAGGGAGGGCGGGTGGCGCCGCCTTAATGTCTTGTTCACACGGGCACGAAAATCGGTCTCAGTGTATAGCTCGATGCGCCCAGAAGACATCGTTGAAGACAGCAGCACCCCGGTCGGTACAAAGGCGCTGAAGAACTATCTCGAATACGCGCGGAGCGGAATTCTTCCACGTATTGAGGAAACCGGGGCCGAGCCGGATAGCGATTTCGAAATCGCCGTGATGGATGTCCTTCGAACACGCGGCTTCGAAGTCACCCCACAACTGGGCGTGGCCGGATTTCGAATCGACATTGGGGTAAAGCATCCAGACTACCAATCCGCCTATCTGGCGGCCATCGAGTGCGATGGCGCGAGTTATCATTCCGGCGTGTCGGTGCGCGACCGTGACCGCATCCGGCAGGAAATCCTGGAGCAGTTGGGTTGGCGGGGGAAGATTTGGCGTATCTGGTCGACTGACTGGTTCCGCAGTCCTGTAACGGAAACGGACCGGCTGCTTGGGTTCCTAGCGGAACTACGTGGTCGGCCCGTGTCGCCCGAATACGTGGTTGAGGAGGCCGTCACCGTCGAGGTCGAGCCTGGCTACGGGGAACAGGAATTGGACGTTTCCGAACCTGTCGAGACGGTGCCGCTCACCGCTGCGGAAGACGAGGACCTGGAAATCGAAGTCGGTGACTTGGTGACATACGCACTGGTTAATGGTGTCGGTCAACCGGACCAGACAGTGAGAATCACGTCGCGCACGACTGACGTGGGACAAGGATTGCTCGCGGAGCATACACCGCTTGCGCAAAGCCTACTTGCGGCGACGGTAGGCGAAACCGTTGTTCTCCGTGTGCCCGGTCGAGAACCACAGAAGTTAACTATCATCCGCATCCGCCGTCAGCACGACGAAGCAGCGGCCCATTAGCCGGTGCCATGCCGTCGAAGCGAGCGTGAGGTGGAGAAAATGAATAGCCGGTAGGTGTGGTGGAATTACTTGAATGTCCAATGAGGGTTTGTTTATCATGCGTTCCTTGCAGCGCGAGTTATCACCCTGATTTCCAGGGTGTCTCCCATGAAGGTTCTTGTCCTGTTTTCGGGGCGGCTGACGTAGTCTGAAGGACAATCACCAAGCTGACTGCCTTAGCAGT
>JAYUJG010000426.1:0-17173 GCA_043765355.1 Acidobacteriaceae bacterium
AGACGGGGCCTGCCCGTTCTATCCGCGCCTTACCTGCGATCGTCTGGAATCCTCGGCTTTGCGGGTTTTCGCCCAGCCCAGCCCAATCATCCGGCATCAGGAGTGGAATGCATGTAGGCGCGCATCATGCGCACTTCGTCGTCCTTTTCGTCGAGATCGTGGAGCAGGATGTCGCGCAAAGAAACCACGCCCCTCAATTCCCGTCCCGCACAAACCGGAAGATGGCGGAACCCATGCCTTTTCATCAGGGTCATGCAGGTTTCGAGGGGATCATTGGGCCCAACCGTTAGCGGGTCCTCGGTCATAACCTCGCGGACCGGCGTGCGTGCCGGATCCCTGCCACTGACTACTACACGCTTCATCAGATCGCGTTCGGAGAAAATGCCGATCAGCCGGCCCTCCTCCAGAACTGGTACCGCTCCGATATTGTGCTCGACCATCAAGCTGGCCACCTCGAGCACAGTCTGATGAGACTCCGCGGACACAATGACTTGATTTTTGAGCAGATCGCAGATCAACATATGCACCTCCTGTGGGCTTTGCCGGAAAACGAGGGGCCCGGCGAACAGCATCTCTTCTTTACGACGAAGGAAGTTAAAAGTGCGTCTATGTCTCGACCCGCGGCGGAGTATATGTCGAAAACCGGCAGGGGGGAAGGAAAAAATGAATTGCGGAAAGGCGCGGGAAGTGCATGAATTCCCGAAACAGGTTACAAAACGCGGGGAGCGCCCAGATTCGAAGCGTCCAGCGCAATGACATAGGACCGGGAGGCCAACGCGGAAGGAATCTCAGCCGCGGCGCGAGCGGTTACGACGACATTGTAGTCGTCACTGGCGCGCAGGCGGCTGAAGACCGACGTCGCTTCTTGAGGTTCGACCAGCGCCAGATAGCGCAGAAAGGCAAAAGCATCTTCGGTTGGCTCCAGGCCCGGAGCGACAAACGAAACCTCGACGTCTTCGTGATAAAAGTGCCATGCGAGCGATGCCGCCAGGCGCACGCCGCGTTCGTACGCCGGGGGCGGCAAGACTCCCGGCACCGGGTTGTCAAACACGATACGCAGCTTGCGCTCGTCTTCCCGGCTGAACTCGCGCACCTTGAGCGCGCCGGTGCGGGCCGTGGCTTTCCAGTCCACATGGCGCGCGGAGTCGTCGGGTGTGTAATCGCGGATGAGGTACAGGTCGTTGCCGCGCCCGCTGACAAACGTTTCGAATTCACCCGTGACCATGGGAAGAACTTCGAGAAACTGGTCGGTCGACTCAACCTCGGGATACACAATGACTTCGCGCGTCAGGTTAATGCGTCGCGTTTTCATGAGGAAGGCGAAGGGAAAGCGCGTGGCCAGACCAAAATTCTTTTCGCGATAGCGGCCGCGCGCTGGAAAACTGATTTCCAGGTCGGCCCGCAGTTCTTGCGCCGGAGCTAGAAAAGGAAAATAAACCGATTCTTGCAGAATTGGCTTTTCGTCTTCTTCGCGCACCCGGCGCAAGCGCCGGTCGGGCAGGTGCAGCCATTGATCCTGGGGCGCGCGATTGCGTGGCCAACCGAAAGTGTAGGCTTCCCAACGCCAACGGTCTTTCTTCTTGCGCTTGGCAGGTACGACGCGCACGGAAAAGGAAGGTACCCATTCGCTGGCATTGCTCAGCAGTAACCGCGCCAGCATCGGACGCCCCGCAAACACGTGCTCGGGCAAATGAACATCGAGCTTGAGGCTGCGAAGTACGAGCGCCGAAGCCACCCCCGAAACCAGAATCGCGGAGAGCAGGGCGGCGACGATGACATAAAGCAGATTATTGCCGGTGTTGATGGCGGCAATTCCGATGACGACGCTGATCAGAATGTAGATCATGCCGGCGCGGGTCACGTCGTAATCCATCGCCTCGCGCACGCGCGATGCGACCACCCGCCGCGCCAGATACGGCACCGTGGTCAGTCCGACAAACACCGCCAGCAGCAAGGCTGCCGACGAAAGGATCACCGTTCCCCAAACATTGCCCGACTCGCGCGCCACGGTTGAAAAAAGTGCCGTGCCAAACGCCAGCGCGAGACCAAAAATAGCCAGCAGGAATCGCACCCACACCTGCGAAAGGCCCAGGCGCAGTAGGCTGGGTGCCATCGAAGATTGCGGGGTTGTTTGTGTGCTATCGGAAATCATCGGGGTCTTG
This sequence comes from Acidobacteriaceae bacterium, assembly GCA_043765355.1. Lineage (GTDB taxonomy): Bacteria > Acidobacteriota > Terriglobia > Terriglobales > Acidobacteriaceae > Acidiflorens. Next base: position 2,163 of record JAYUJG010000426.1, read on the forward strand.
AGCAGTCGGCGATGCTTCCGTCATCTTATGCCTGCGAAGGGACGAGTGAAAGTGACGGAAGAAACCTTGGCGGAATGGCGTAACATCGCGCTTTCACCAACACTTTCGAGTGGGAGACGACGAGATATCAGTCAATGTCCGGCGGCGACCGGCGGCGATATCTCCACCAAAAAACAAAAATCACCACCGCGGCGACGGCGAAGACAACAATATTAAAACGTTGCATGGCGCTCGCCAGCGCGTGCCAATGCTTTCCAAAAAGATACCCGACGCCGGCGATACATGCGACCCAGACGGCAGCGCCCAGAAAGTTAAAGAGCGCGAAAGCTCGCGAGTTCATGCGGAGCACGCCAGCCAACGGTCCGGCGAAAACACGCATACCGAAGACGAACCGGGCAAAGAAAACCGCCGCAGCGCCGTAGCGGGCAAACATTTCCTCGCCCCACTTCAGGGTGGCGGGCGAAATCCGAAAGACGCTTTGATAGCGATCCAGCAGCGGCCGCCCGCCATAGTGGCCGATGGCGTAGCCCAGATTGCCGCCGAGCGTTGCGGCACAGGTGGCGATCACGATGATCCAGCCGAGATGGAGTTGGTGTTCGGAGTAAGCCAGAAAACTAGCCAGCAGGAGAGTGATCTCACCGGGAACGGGGATGCCGGCGCTCTCCGACAGCAAGGCCAGGGCTACCGCCCAGTATCCGTAGTCGGCGACGAACGAGCGCAGCGCGTGGACAATCGAGTGGTCCATGATTCAGGTAAGGCGGTATCCAAGCTTAGCAACGTCGGCGACAACAGTATTGCAGATTGAGTACAGTCTGATTCGATGCGGACAAAAAACTTTAACCACGGGGTACACAGAGGACCCCAGAGATTCAAAGAAAGCTTGCTTAACGGAGCACCAGCCATGAAGCGATGAGCGATAAGCCGTGAGATAAGCTGTGAGCGATCAGTCGTGAGCAGTCAGCGGTCAGCGGTCAGCGGTTTTCCAAGAACTCGATCAGCGCACGGTTAAACTCGTCCGGCGCTTCTTCATAGGGCAAATGACCGACGCCCTCGAACGCCACCAGCCGGGCATTGCGAAAATTCCGGCGCAACGCTTCGGCGGACGAAACGTTCACCGCGAGATCTTTCGTTCCCCACATGAGGAGGGCCGGATAGTCGCGGATCGTCGGGAGCGCAGTCTCCAGTTCCGCGAGGTCAGCAGTCCAATTCCTGACGATGCACATAGCATGGCGGAATGCGTGATTCTTAAATACGGGCAGGCGATATCCATCGAGCGAGTCGGGTGGAATTTTAGACTCGTCGCCGAACAAACGGCGCAGCCACAGCGCATCGGCCGCGCGCCAGCGTTCGAGCGTATGGCGGACGAGGACTGATCCGACCCGGCTGCCCAGAAAAGGCGCCAGCCATTTGCCATGTAGCGACCACGGATTGACCGGCGCCACCAAAATCAGCCGTCGCAAACGCGAGTCTTTTCGCTCAGCGCAAAGGGCCGCGACCATGATGGCCACGCCTCCGCCATGGGAAGTGCCGAGCAAATCGAAGTCTGTCAGGCCCACTGCGTCCGCAAACTGCAAGACGCGCTCGGCGGTGGCGCGCGCGCTGCAATCCATGCCCTCGCGAGCGGGCGATAAACCAGCGCCCAGATTGTCGATGGCATACACCGTCGCATGGTCGGCGAGCGCAAGAATGGTGAACCTCCAGGAAAATGCGTAGCCCATCAGCCCATGAATTAGGATCAGAGGCCGCCCGGACCCCGCTTTGAGGTAGCGCATGCGTCCATCGGCGAGGTCGAGCCAGTGTTCCTCGACAGCAACGCTGGCAGCCGCGGGAGTAAATTTCTCTTTAGAATTCTTGGTCTCGACAGGCAACGCAATCCTCACAAGCGCAGTTTTACTAGATGATATCGCCCTATCGCTTTGTGGGAGCCGGCTGGTTGGCTCCCATTTTTTTGAAGCAGATACCCCCCTGTAGAGACGCAACTTGCTGCGTCTCAGGCGCACACCCGAATCGTCGTTGCCACTCCAGGACGCGGCAAGCCGCGTCTCTACGGGGAGGCCGAATTACACGATGGCGGATTTTACTATTCTCAGTTTGTGGAAATCGTGAAGTTGACGGTGATGCGGGCCTGCGTTTCCACCGGCTGTCCGTTTTGTAGATAGGGTTTGAAGTGCCACTGCCTGACGGCTTCGCGAGCCGCAGTCGCCAGAATGCTGGGGCCACTCAGAATCTGTAACTGCTGGATCGAACCGTCGCGTGAAATGAGCGCCTGCAAGCTGACTGCGCCTTGCACCTTCATTTGCCGCGCCAGCAAGGGATAATCCGGTGGCACCGACACGGTGACGTTTTGCGCGGTTTGCGGCGACACCTCGACGCGACTGGCAACGCCGCCAGCCGGAGCCGATGCCGCGCTTGCCACCGTCGAGGTCGCGCCCGAGTCGACGTCCACATGAATGGCACTGCTCTTCGCGGGCACATTGATGTGGCGATTGCCGGCGACCACTTCAATTTGTAGCGGAGGCAGCGCGGCGCGCTCGCTGGTCGCCGAAAAAGGAGCCGGAGCAGCGACTGGCTGAGCCGTCTTTGCCAACTTGCGTTCTTTCGTGGGAGCCGCCGTGGAGACCGGGGCGGCAGAAGGCACCGGAGCCGCATTCACACTTTTACTCTTGCCGCGAACCGCCGTCTCCTGAACTTCACCGGGCGCCGGAAACCAGAAATCCCAGTCTTTCAGAACGACCGCCACCAGCGCCGCCAGCAGAATTCCCAGCGCAATCAACATGCGTTTGCGCTGCATTTCCGCATCCTGCGCATCCGGCGACGCAGCGGTTTGCGCGGGGAGCTGCGTGGATCGCTCCAAGTGATTCTCGGGCCGTGTTTCGTCTTGAAACATAAGCGTCGGAGCGTTCCTGAAATCCTAACCGGACCGCTAAGTCAGTATGCCTCCAAAACCAGGAACATGCCAAGTCAGTTGTCAGGTCTTAGGTGTCAGGAAAACCTGCTGGACGAGGTACCTAAGACCTGACACCTGTCTTTCACGCTTTGTCGAGAATCCCTGCCGCAGCGTCCAGAATTTCTTTGTCCACCTTCCGATTCGACGCCAGCGCTTCCGCCAGCGGGATGGAAATAATCTTGTTGCCGCGCAACGCCGCCATCTTTCCGAATTCGCCGCGATGCACCATATCGATTGCGCCGAGGCCATAACGCGTTGCCAAGACACGATCGAAAGCGCTCGGAGTCCCGCCACGTTGTGTGTGTCCGAGCACCACCGACCTTGACTCGTAGCCGGTCCGCTGCTCAATTTCTAAGGCCACCATCGCGCCGATTCCGCCAAGGCGCGCATGTCCGAACTCGTCCACGCCGGCCGCAGTCGTAGCCAAACCGCCGTCGGCAAACTTTGCACCTTCCGCAACCACTACGATGCTGTAATATTTTCCGCGCGCGTGCTGTTGGCGAACCCCTTCGGAAACTCGATCAATATCGAACGGCGCTTCCGGGATCAGAATCGCGTCCGCCGCGCCGGCGATGCCGCTATACATCGCGATCCATCCCGAGTCGCGCCCCATCACTTCGACCACGATCACTCGATTGTGGGCCTCGGCCGTGGTGTGCACGCGGTCGATCGCCTCGGTCGCGATATTCACAGCCGTGTCGAACCCAAAGGTAAAGTCGGTGCCGCTCAGATCGTTGTCGATTGTTTTGGGAACTCCCACGACCTTAATGCCGTTGTCGAAAAGTTTCTTGGCGACGGAAAGCGTGTCATCGCCGCCAATGGCGACCAGCGCGTCACAGCCATTCCTCTTCAGCGTGTCGGCACAGCGCTGCAGTCCATCGGGCTTTTTCGACGGATTCGTACGGGAAGTACGCAGAATTGTCCCGCCCCGCGTGAGGATTCCGCTCACGATATCGAGGTTGAGCGGCGTCGGTTTATCTTCCACCAACCCGCGCCATCCCTCGATGAAGCCCACAAACTCGTCCTGATAATGGAAAATGCCTTTCCGCACCACTGCTCGAATGACCGCATTCAGCCCGGGACAATCGCCGCCGCCCGTTAACATTCCAATCTTCATCGCCTGCTCCTGGTCAATTTTCTCGCAAAATTTGAAAAATTAGATTATCACGCGACGCAGGGACAGCCGCCTCTGTCCAGGTAGGGACGGACGCCCTCGTCCGTCCAGCCGAGCGCAGCTCGGCAGCGCTCTTGCGCGCCCGCCCCGTTTTCGCCACAATACTCGCCACTGAAGACTGGAAGTCATCTCGTAATGAACGGAAGGGCTAGACAGCCGAGGCCCTCGGGGGCTAAAGCCCGCTTCCATGGGACTGCGGGGGGCACGGCTGTAGCCGTGCCCTTCCCAAAGCCATTTTTGAGATAGCCTCTAGTCAAATCAAATGGACCACGGGACTAATGCCAAAATTCTTGCGCGTTCTTTTCTGGATTGCCGTTAGTCTCCTTGGAGCTCTAGCCCTAGCCACCATCGCCCTCCATCGCGGCGAGCAGATCAACGCTCTGTGGCTGGTAGTTGCGGCGGTCTCGACCTACGCCGTCGGCTATCGGTTTTACAGCAGCTTCATTGACGCCAGACTGCTGGCGCTCGATCCCTTGCGCGCGACGCCAGCCGAACGTCTCGAAAACGGCCGCGACTTCGTCCCCACCAACAAATGGGTAGTCTTTGGACACCACTTCGCCGCCATCGCCGGCCCCGGACCATTAGTCGGCCCCGTGCTCGCCGCGCAATTCGGATACCTTCCTGGCACGCTCTGGATCATCGCCGGCGCGGTGCTGGGCGGCTGCGTGCAGGATTTCGTCATTCTTCTGTTCTCCGTCCGCCGCGACGGCAAATCGCTGACCGAGATGGCAAAATCCGAAATCGGCCGCGTGGGTGGCGCAGTCGCCTACGTCGCGGTGCTGAGCATCATCGTGATTCTGCTGGGCGCCACCGCGCTGATCGTAGTCAACGCGCTCAAGTCGAGTCCGTGGGGAACCTTCACCATCGCCATGACCATGCCCATTGCCGTATTGATGGGCGTCTATCTCCGGCGCATCCGTCCCGGCAAGGTTCTGGAAACTTCCGTCTTGGGATTCGCGCTGGTGCTCGCCGCAATCTTCGGCGGACAGTGGGTTTCGCAAGCGCCCACATGGGCGGCCATCTTCACTTTAACCGCACCCACGCTGGCGATTCTCATCATCCTCTACGGATTCGCCGCCTCGTCTCTGCCCGTATGGTTGCTCCTGACACCCCGCGATTATCTGAGTACTTTTGTAAAACTCGGTACCATTTCACTGTTGGCAGTCGGCATCGTAGCGTTGCGTCCCTCGCTACACATGCCACCGCTCACACGTTTTGCCGACGGCACCGGCCCCGTGTTTGCCGGAACCATTTTCCCCTTTGCATTCATCACCATCGCCTGCGGTGCCATCAGCGGATTTCATTCTCTGATTTCAAGCGGCACCACGCCCAAGCTGATTCGCCGCGAAACTGAAACTCGCTTCGTTGGCTACGGCGGCATGATGGCCGAATCGATGGTGGCAATCATGGCCATGATTGCCGCTGCGGTCTTGCAGCCGGGAATTTATTTCGCCATCAACAGTCCCGCCGGAATCGTCGGCCAAGCGCCCGAAGCCGCCGCCACCATGATCAGTTCGTGGGGATTCCCCGTGACCGCCACGCAGATGGCAACGCTCGCGCACGCCGTAGGCGAGCAGACTCTTTTTAACCGCACCGGCGGCGCGCCCGCGTTTGCGGTCGGCATGGCGCAGATTTTTTCGAACACCCTCGGCGGCCAGGCCGTCATGGCTCTCTGGTATCACTTCGCCATCATGTTTGAAGCGCTGTTCATCCTGACCATCATCGACGCCGGCACTCGCGTGGGGCGTTTCATGCTGCAGGAAGCCTTGGGCCATATCTGGAAACCGCTGGGCCGCACCAGTTGGTACCCGTCGATTCTTTTCACCAGCGCCATAATCGTTGCCGCCTGGGGAAACTTTCTCTGGCAGGGCATCAAAGATCCCCTAGGCGGAATCAATTCGCTCTGGCCACTCTTTGGAATCTGCAATCAATTGCTGGCTACAGTCGCGCTCTGCGTGGCGACCACGATCATCATAAAAATGGATCGCGTCCGCTATGTCTTTGTCACGCTGATCCCGTTGTGCTGGCTGGTGACGGTTACCTTCATCGCCTCATGGCACAAGGTCCTCGATCCAAATCCGCGCATCGGGTTTCTGGCCCAAGCCCGCCAACTGTCCGCCGCCGGAGCCAATCCGCGCCTGATCTTCAATGATCGCCTGGATGCCGCAATTACCGGCGTGTTGGTGGCGATGGTGGCGACGATCCTGATCGAATCGGCTCTGGAATGCATGAGAATTATTTCAGGAAGCAAGCCCGCAGAAACAAAAGAAGTGCCGTTCGTGATGACAAAGTTGTCATTCGAGGAGCAAGCATGAACGCGAGCACCAGAACGTGTGGCGCGGGCGCCCCCGCCCGCGAAACGTCGAAACCGAAACAATACAGGGGGAGTGCCAACGCGATTTTCGTATCCGTCCTTCGTGGATTCACTCTGTTTACCGCGGCGCTAAAGGAAATTTTCGACGAAACCGCGTACCAGCGCTTCCTGCATCGCAGCAACCTGCAATCTTCTTCAAATGCCTACGCAATCTTTCAGCAAGAAAACGAGCAAGCAAAATCGACCCGGCCAAGATGCTGTTGAGAGTCGTCGGCGAGGTGCTCCTCCGAGGTGCCCCTCTGAGGGCGAGTTCATTGGCGCGGCTTTGCGGTATCGCTAGTTGCGGAAAGAGTCGTGGCAGCGCAAAGAGCTTTACCGCAGCGGCTGAAGCCGGATTCAAAACAGAGCATCGAACGCAGCGCTGAAGCGCTGTGCCACCCAAAATACAGCTGAATGCTGAGTGCTGAATGCTGCAGGCCCTCCTGCTACACTTCCCTCATGCGCGTCCTCGGCATCGACTGCGGCACCGAATACACCGGATACGGCGTAGTTGACCTGGTCTCCGACGACCGAAAAAACGACCGCCTTGTCTGCGTCGCTTGCGGAGCGATCAAGGTTTCGCCGCGCGACCCGATGCCCACGCGACTGTCGAATATCTCCATCCGCCTCGGAGAGATCATCTCGCGCCTCCGGCCCGACCGCGTCGCCATCGAAGACGTTTTCTATGCCACCAACGTGAAGTCCGCACTGAAGCTGGGTCAGGTGCGCGGGGTTGCCATGCTCGCCGCTGCATCTGCCGGACTCGTGGTTGCCGAATATTCTCCGCTCTCCATTAAGTCCGCGGTCGTCGGATACGGACGCGCCGAAAAACATCAGGTCCAGCAAATGGTGGCGCGCCTCCTGAATCTGGATGAAATCCCCGAACCCGCTGACGCCGCCGACGCCCTGGCCATCGCCATTTGCCACCTCCACACCGCCGCCACCCACGAACGCCAGAGCGAAACCGCGATTGCCTGCCCTCCTGATCGGAGCAGCCCTCCTCTCTTGCGAGGCGAGCTGCGAAGTCGAAGGTCCCCTACTCCCTAGCCAGAATTCGACTCACTCCCCATTACCTTCGCCCTTGTCCTGAAACCACGCCGCCCCGTCCTACAGTGAGTGCAGTAAACATCGGCCCCTGCCGATCACCAAGACATCCAGAACTCACGCGGTACCGCGGAGCGAAAACCAGAGGATTCCATGCGTCTGAGCAATCTTGTTACTGCCATCGCCGCCGCGATTATTCTGCACGCCGCCGCCATGCACGCCGCCGAGGTCGCTTCCTGCACTTTCGACACGTTCTCCGCGCCCGCAGGATATTCGTTCAGCCAGGTCGAGGGCATCGGCGACGACGGCACCGTGGTCGGCCAGATGGTCGATAACAAGACCCAGCAATGGATGGGCTTTACGCGCTCACCCGGCGGAGTCTTCACCGAGTACGCCGCGCCCAACTCGTCGAGCACATGGCTCTATGGACGCAACGGCATCGGCGACCACACCGGCTTCTACCAGGACAAAGTGAATCCAGAACATGTCCACGGCTTTATTTTGCAGGGCAGTAAGTTCACGGCCATCAATCATCCCAATGCCGCGAGCACCTGGCTGTTCGCAATGAACCAACTCGGATCCGCGGTCGGCAGCTACCGCGCGAGCGCCTCGGTGGTCAAAGGCTTCATGCTTGTGAACGGCAACTACACCACCATCGCCTTTGCCAATGCGCAGACCACATACGCCCTCGGCATCAACGACCAAGGAGATATAGTCGGGACCTACGCCAGCGGCCCCGTCAGCAACGGTTTCTTGTGGACGAACGGAACCTTCACCACCATCAACTATCCCAACGCCAGGTACGGAACCGTGCTCACCGCCATCAACAGCTCCGGAGTGATCGCGGGCAATCATCTTTCCGCCGACAAGGATTTGGGCTTCCTCTACGAAAACGGCGCCGTCAAAGACATCGTCTACTCCGGAGCGAAGTACACAATGATCGGCGGCATCAACAACAACGGCGTAATCTCAGGCCAGATCTACCTGGCCGGCAGCAACACACTCGGCTACACCGCAGTCTGCCAGTAAAAGCGTAGCCCGCAGCCAGTGGCTCGTAGCCCGAAGCTCAAAACTCAAAGCCCGCCCTTGACACCCAGCCCACCATCCCCAATCATTACAGTGGCCCCATGCCTCGTCTAATTCAGATTCCCTGCCTTCTGATTTTTTGCTCGATTCTCGTTTTTTCACAAACCGAGGCTCCAACTCCTGCCGTTGTCACCTTCACCCTGGACTTCCCCACCTCCCAGCCGGAGCACTATGCGATTCGCGTTCAATCCGACGGTGCAGCCCGGTACCAGTCGAGCGGACGGCTGTCCTCGGATTCCGACGAGACCGACAGCTTCGTGCTCGACTTCACCTTGGGCGCGGAAACGCGCCAGAAAGTCTTCGCGCTGGCGGCGAAGGCCGGGTATTTCCAGAAAGACATCGATTCCCATCACAAGAACCTGGCCTTTACCGGAAAGAAGACGCTCACCTACGGCGACGCGCAACGCAGCGGCGAATCTACTTACAACTACTCATCGAGCCCCGCTGTGCAGGATTTAACCGGGCTCATGCAGAGTCTCTCCGCCACTCTCGAATTCGGACATCGACTCCAGTACGACCGCCACTACCAGAAATTAGCGCTCGACGAGGAACTCAAGCGCATGGAAGACCTCGCCCGCGCCAATCAACTGGTTGAGGTAGCAGCCATTCAGCCGATCCTGGACCAGATCATCGCGGATCAAGCCGTCATCAACATCACCCGAGGCCGGGCCCAGCGCCTGCGCGACCACGTGGGAACGCGCTAATCTCAGAATCGAAGAGCTTCCGGGTAGAAACGCGGCTGGCCGCTTCTCCCGCGGAGGCAAGACGCTGCCCCAAAACCGCCGCAATCGCCGGAACCCCTTACGCAGAGACGCCGAAACCACCTGTCCAATTCCCACTTGACTTAGGTCCCCGAGACTCGCAAACTCGATAGGGTCGAGACACTGCCGCCAAGACGATCGTTTGGCGATCGCACGATTCGAATCAGGTATCGCTTACACGCTCAAGACCGGAGAAGCACAATGTCCATCACTAGACTCGCAAGACTCGCAAAGTTACTGACAACGTGGGCCGCGCTGGCGGCATTCCTGGTCGTCTCGGCGTCGGGCGAATCGAAGGCACGCATTGTGCGCTTGAGCGAAGTCGAAGGCACGGTCCAAATCGACCGCGCCGCCGGCGATGGCTTCGATAAAGCCTTCATCAACCTGCCCGTCATCGAAGGCTCAAAGCTAAAGACCGGCAAAGACGGCCACGCCGAAGTGGAATTCGAAGATGGCAGCGCGCTCCGCCTCGCTCCAAACACCGAGGTCGAGTTCACCCACCTGGCGCTCGGCGACGACGGCCAGAAGCTCAGCACCGTGCGACTTGTCTCTGGCACCTTCTACGCGAATCTCCACCCCAAAAGCTCACACGACAGCGGTGACCAATTCCTGCTGGATTTTGCCCGCGAGTCGGTCGCCGTGCCAGAGTACGCGCATTTCCGCGTCGAGCTGGCCGACTCCAAGGCAACTGTGTCCGTTTTCAAAGGCAAATTGAACGCCACCTCGCCGTCCGGACAGTGTGAAATTGCCGAGAAGCACAGCGCCACCATCGATCTGTCTCAGGACTCTCTGGTGAACGACGACGCCAAGAATGCTGCGTTTGTGGTCGCCAGGAACTACGAAGCCGCCTCCTCCGACGCCTGGGATCGCCAGCAGACCGACTATCACGACCGCTACGCGACCACGGGTGGCTCCAACATCGTGTCGCCCTATTCTTACGGCATGAGCGACCTGAACTACTACGGCAGCTTCATGTCAGTGCCGGGCTACGGCAACGTCTGGCAGCCATTCTTCACCAACGCCGCCTGGAGTCCGTTCCAGGACGGAGCCTGGGCCTTCTATCCTGGCGCCGGCTACATGTGGGTCTCGGGTTATCCGTGGGGCTGGATGCCCTACAACTACGGCAACTGGGCCTTCGTTCCGGGCTTCGGATGGGTATGGCAGCCAGGCTACTGGAATTCGTGGAACGGAATTCCGCGAGTTGTAAATCCGCCGGTAAGAACAAAGCTGCCGACGCCTCCCGTACGCGGACATCAGACCGTGATGGTGGGGCTAGGCTTGGCGGCAAATCCGGCTCTCGGAGGGCCGCGGCGTCTGACCATCAATCCCGGCTCGGCGGGCATCGGAGTGCCCCGTGGTTCGGTCAATCGACTCGATCGCGTAGCGAAGAAAATGGATTGGACGTCCAAGCCAGCCGTGGTGGCGACCGTTCCTCCGCCCAGCACAGCGCCGACGACGGGCTTCAGCACGAATTCGAACTCAATCGGAGGCGGTGCTTCAACTGCGATCTCAAGATCGACATCGACGATGAGCGCCCCGCGCCATTCAGCAGCGCCACCGTCGCGCCCTCACTAACAGAAGTTATTCTGGATGCCCGGCAAGAACGGGAGGGGGTTGCCGCTGCTCGGCACTGGGCATCGGCCGGAACATCGCTAGCAATTCCGGCGTTGCGAATCGACGATCGAACAACCGCGACCCTGTTCTTCGCCGCCTACTTCGTCCCGCTACTCCACCACAATGCCCGCATACCCGACCACCGACTCATAGTTCCCGGAAACCTCGCCCGAAGTTGCGTACCTAACCAGCGAAGCCGAGTTCGCCCCCAGAAGCTTTGCCGCCGTAAGCATGACCACCGTCGGTCCGAAACCGCACATACTGATGTCTTCATTCATCACTACATCCCAGAGCCCGCGAGCGTCCAACTCCAGGACGCGTTCGATGGCCTTGTGATCTTTAACGCGAGTGATCGCGTCAGACTCGTAGTGATTCATGTCGCTGGAGGCAACGATCAGGATTTTCTCGTCGCGATCTTCTTTCAGGTGTGAGATGACATCCGCCAGCGCCTCGCCCAGTTCGCGAAGCACATCGTAGTCACGAGTACCGATTGCAATTGGAAGAATCGTCAGCTCTGGCTGCAGCGCTTGCAAGAAAGGAAGCTGCACTTCGATGGCATGTTCAGAGCGATGCGCCGCGCCGTCTTCCACCAGCAAAGGAAAACGCCGCAGCAACCGGCCACCAAGATCCGAGTCCGCTGCAACCTCGCCGAGCGGCGTCTGCCAGGTGGTTGCGGCCATCACGGCCAACGCGCTCCCCATCCCCGTATGGTTAGGACACAGAATCACGCAGCGCGCAGGAACTTCCAGGCGTGCATAAACGGCGCCCGCAACACCGCCGGAGTATATATATCCCGCATGAGGAGCGACGCATCCGATGGCCGCAATCCGGCGACCGCGAGAAGAAGATGATGCAGAAGTATATTGCCGGACATCGCGCAACAATTCTTCCGCGCGTGCGGGATAAAATCTGCCAGCAACCGCAGGAGTGCGAACATCGGAATTCATACGCAGCTCGTAAGCTAGAGAATATCCTGAAGAACCCCCCGTGGTCCTCCGTGGCCCCTGTGGTGAACGCCTTTCGGCGAAGCCAGAATCAGACGTTGCCCTCGCGAAGCGCGCGAAACAAAGCCGCCGTCCGTTCCATCGGCAACGCCTCCGCACGAATCGTCGGCTTCACCCCGCTCTTAACCAAAGCCGCCCGCAGGGCCGTTTCATCGTAAGCGGTCTTAAGATTATTCCAGAGTGTCTTCCGTTTCTGGCCAAAGCAAAGTTTCAGGAACGCAATAAACTCCGTCTCCGGAACACGCAGCGCTTCCAGTTGGGGCTTAATCGTGATCCGAATCACGCTGGAATGAACTTTCGGAGGAGGAATAAACGCCGACGGCGGCAGCGTAAAGAGCTGTTCCACGCGGCCATAAAGCTGTGCCGTTGCCGAAAACAAGCCATAGTCGCGGCTTCCCGCCGATGCCGCCAACCGGTCGGCAACTTCTTTCTGCACCATAATGACGATGGTCGAAAAGTAGCGGTGATATTCCAACAGGCGCAACAGAATATCGGAAGTGATGTAGTAAGGCAGATTGCCGATGACGCGCGCCGGTTCCGGCGCAAAGGTCAGGCCTGTATGCAGGATGCCAGGCTTCAATCCAAACACGGTATTCAGTTCGATCGTGAGGATGTCGCCTTCGATGATTTCAACATTTGGTTGCATGTTGAATTCCATCCGCAGTTGCGCCGACATGACGCGATCCAACTCCACGGCAATCAGCCGCCGCGCCTTCCGCGCCAGCATGCCGGTGATGGCGCCGCGCCCAGGCCCAATCTCAAGCACCGTAGCCTCGGAAACATCGCCCAGCGCCTCGACCATGCGCAGAGCCGCCGATTCGCTGGCCAGAAAATGCTGCCCGAGTTTCGGTGTGCGCTGACTCGTCTGTGGTGTAGCGCCCTTGGGCACGTTGACCCTCTCTCTATCCGTAAATTACCGTAGAGACGCGGTTTGCGGCGTTTCTTGTGCGCAGCGCCCAGGCTCTCGAGGCCAGAGACGCGGCAAGCCGCGTCTCTACGGAAACATCATCGTAAAAAGTGTCGTCGCAAGATTCATCATGGTAGATTCATCATCGTAAATTCATCATCGTAAAATGACCGCCGATAGATAATCATAGCGTGAGCGAGGCAGATCGAGTTCTGGCTCAGGAGGCTCCCCAGCAATGCATATCGCTTTCGCAGCATCCGAGTGCGTTCCGTATTCCAAGACTGGCGGCCTGGCCGACGTCGTCGGAGCCTTGCCGCGCTCGCTCGCTGCTCTCGGCCATCAGGTGAGCGTCTACATCCCGCGCTATCGTCAAACTAAATTGGACGACCCGCAAACCGTGGTGCGCAGCGTCACCGTCCCCTTCGACGACAAATATCGCTTCTGCTCAGTAGTCACGACCGGCACGAGCGCCGGAGTGCGTCTTTATTTTGTGGATTACCCACCCTATTTCGACCGCGACGGGATCTACGGAACCACCGCCGGCGACTATCCCGATAACGCCGAGCGCTACGCGCTTTTCTGCCGAGCCGTGATCGAAGCCTCCAAGGTTCTGGGCGTGCCGCATGTCTTCCACTGCCACGACTGGCAATCCGCGCTCATCCCGGTGATGTTGCGCACACTCTACGCCGAGGATCCGGCATTCAAAGAAGTAGCGACGGTCTTCACCATCCACAACATGGGATTCCAGGGGCTTTTCCCGCCCGACACCTTGCCGCTGCTGACGCTTCCGTGGGACTTGCTGACAATTTCGAAAATGGAATTCTTTGGCCAGGTAAATTTTCTGAAAGGCGCGCTGGTGCTTTCCGACTACATCACCACGGTCAGCAAGAAATACAGTCAGGAGATTCAAACCACCGAATACGGATTCGGTCTGGAAGGCGTGCTGCGCAATCGCGCCGCTACCGTAACCGGAATTCTGAATGGCGTCGACTACGACGAGTGGAGCCCGCAGACCGACAAATTCATTGCGGCAAAATATTCGTCGCAAGATCTGGCCGGCAAGCAGAAATGCAAACAGGATTTGCTGGCCACCTTCGGAATCAAGAACGCCGACACAAAAATTCCAGTAATCGGCATCGTCTCCAGATTCGCCGCGCAAAAAGGTTTCGACCTGATCGCCCAGATCATGGACCGCCTCGCCCGCGAAGAGTTGATCATGGTCGTCCTCGGATCGGGCGATAGGCTCTACGAAGAAATGTTCCAGCGCGTCAACAAACAGTTCCCCAACAAAATTGCGGCGAAGGTGGCGTTCGACAACGCGATCGCCCACAAGATTGAAGCTGGCGCTGATATGTTCCTGATGCCGTCAAGATACGAACCCTGCGGCCTGAACCAGATTTACAGCCTGAAGTACGGCACCGTCCCCATCGTCCGCGCCACTGGAGGTCTCGACGACACCATCGACCTCTGGGACGCGCGCACCGGCAAAGGCACCGGCTTCAAATTCTCGGACTACAACGGCGAAGCCCTGCTCACGACCATCAAGCAAGCCTTGCTTGCCTATCGCGATCCATCGTCATGGCAGACGCTGATGCGAAATGGAATGACTCGCGACTTCTCCTGGGGAACGTCCGCCCGCGAGTACGGCAAGATCTACGAGCGCGCTCGACAGGTGCGTGCCAGCGCGGACGCGGCGGACCTGAAGAAGGAACCAGTGCTTGGCTAACGAGCAGGCTCTCAAAACTTGGACGCAGGGAAAGCGGGTGCGGCCTCTGTTTGAGAGGCCGCACTCAGATCCCACTGGAGTTGTCGTCTGACTACTGCTTCCGGGCGTTATGCTTGTCGCGATAGATGCGGCGCGATTCCTGATTCTGCTGCTGGTGAAGAGTCTTGCGGTCTTGCTTGGTCAGATGGCCGTTATCCTGGGCGCGCATGCCCCGTTCTTCCTTGTTGATGCCCGCCTCCTGGCGCTCTAGGCGCGAAGTCTCGCCTGCTGTGAGCTGGCCACTCTTGACGCCCTGGGCGATGCGATCCTGCTGATTTTCCTTGCGCTGATTGATGTTGTAATCGTTTTTCCCGGGGGTTGGGGTGGCGGTTTGGGACGTGGCGTTCTGGGCGAAA
>JAYUJG010000427.1:0-8239 GCA_043765355.1 Acidobacteriaceae bacterium
CCGCCTCCGACATTCTCGACGTGCGTCGTGAAGGCGAATGGCAAGCCGGACACATTCCCGAGGTGCAATGCCGCGCGCTCGACACGTTTGCGCAAAGGCTACCCGCAGTGGATCGCGACCGCACGGTCGCCGTTCACTGCAAAAGTGGATATCGCAGCATCATCGCCTGCAGTCTGCTGGAGCGCGCCGGCCATCGCACTGTGGTCAACGTTGTCGGAGGTTTCGACGCCTGGCATGCAGCCGAACTTCCCGAAGTCGTCGAGCTGCTAGCCAGGGCATGAAGCGGCCGGACAACGGGTGCGCTTCATCCTGAGCGCCGCGGAATCTTCACACAATGTTCCCGCTCAATCGAGGGATCCCTACTCGCTTTATGGATTGGCTGGATTGGCCCGGGGATCATCCCCCGACAGCCTGCGAAATGCGCCGCGCCAACGTCCACACCCTTCGGTAACCTGTCGTAACTGGGCCTTCCGTGCCATTCTCTTGTTGACGTTAGAAGTCAGAAGCCTATCGACCGTTTGCCGCAGGGCCAACTCCCGCTGCGGTGGCGGAAATCAAGTGAGGTTCATTTCATGTTGCAGTCTCCGGAACCGAAGTACACTCCCAACGCCGCTCCCGCCAACAGCTACACTCCGGTTAAGCCCGCCACCTCACCCATGGATCAGGCCAACATCGGGCGTTCGCTCGTCATCAAGGGTGAAGTGACTGGCGCGGAATCGCTTTTCATCGACGGACGCATCGAAGGCACCATCAACTTTCCCGACAATCGCGTCACCATCGGCCGCAATGGAAACGTCGCGGCGAACATCGTCGCCAAAGAAGTCGTCATCATGGGTAAGGTGCTTGGCAACGTCGAGTGCGCCGACCGACTGGATATCCGCAGCGAAGGTCTGCTCTCGGGCGACGTGATCACGCATCGCATCAGTGTTGAAGAAGGCGCGATCCTCAAGGGTGGAGTCGAAGTGCGCAACCCCGAAAAAAAGGATCAGAAAAATCAGAATCAGAACCAGAACCAGAATAAGCAGGAAGCGCCGAAGGCGATGGCCGCGACCGCGGGCAACGCGTAAATCCACAAAATTCAAAGACGTTAGAATTCGAAGTCAGAATTCAGGAACGGCGATGGAGGGACGGGCGCTGAGCCCGCCCAGCCGGGCGGAAACGCCCGGCACTCCATCGTTTTCTTTCTTCAGTCCCATGAATAGATTTAAGTGGGCCACGGTTTCACAGTCTGCGGAAGAAACTTGAAAGTTTGCACGAAATCGGGAAGGCTGTGACCGCGCTTCAGCGCCTGCGGTAAGCCTTTTGCTTCCACGACGACTCTTTCCGCAAGCTGTTCAGCCGTGCCAATCGCGACCCAAATGATGAGGGCTCTAGCTACTGAGGGTGTTTACTCCTTCGGCTTGAAATCGAGCGACGCGGAGTTCATGCAGTAGCGCAACCCCGTCGGCCCCGGACCATCCGGAAACACATGTCCCAGGTGAGCATCACACTTTGCGCAGCGCGCCTCGACACGCGTCATGCCATAATTGCTGTCGGTGTGTTCCGCGATATTTTTGCGGTCGGCGGCGGCGAAGAAGCTCGGCCACCCCGTTCCGGAATCGAATTTCGTTTCCGAACCAAACAGCAAATTGCCGCAGCAGACGCAGTGATACGTCCCGTCGTCGTGTTTGTTCCAGTACTGGCCACTGAAAGCGCGCTCGGTGCCGCAGGCGCGGGCTACCTGATACTGCTCCGGCGTTAGCTGCTCCTTCCATTCGGCTTCGGTCTTCTTGATTTTGTCAGTCTTATCAGTGACTTGTTCGGTCATATTGAGTCTCCGTCAATGAGATGTAAAACGGCCGGAGAAGTTGCAAACCGGCGCCCGCGATTCGATCCCCGACAATTTTAAGCGGTTTGGGCGCTACGTAGCGCCGCCGTCCCGGCGGCTGTCCGGGGGCGTCCCGCCCGCCACTATCGCGAGCGAGAAGAAGGTGAGCAATAACCCGGTTGTCCCTCCGCGGATTGCTTCCCTGAATTGTCGGTTAGTGGGCCAGAGGTTGATTTGAGCCGAGCAGCAGCCCAATGCCCGCGCGTTTGTGTAACTCCGACAGTAGGGCTTTCGCGGCGTTTAAGTAGGTAGTGTTGGGATCGGAAGTGTCGGCCCACACCGCTTGGTAGACAATCTTCGCGGCGTCTTTCGCGTCCATGTGGAGCGCGGCTTCCATGCGATCCGCAAGCTGGCGCACGTCGCTATAGCAGGTGTGGCAAACGGCAGCCGGTTCGGTCGCCCCGCTGTGCTGGTGATCGAGAACGCAGCGGAACGTGGCTGCCGCATTGATCTGGGTGTGCGAAGCAAAAGCCTGCGACTTGAGTTCTTTCAGCAAGCGTTCGCGTTCGCCGTCGATTTGGGCGCCGGTTGCGGGCTCTACCACTGCCGCGACCATCGAATGCATCACCGGTTCGGTTGGTGAGACGCGCTCCGCCGACTGGCAGATAGGGCAGACGCGCATGTCGGCCGGATAGTAAGCGTGGCAATGCGAACAGGGCAAACCATAGCCAATGGTCTTTTTCTCAACCGACGAGTGGAAATCGGGTCTGGCACTGTGAGCCGCATTCACAACAGCGGCCTGGTTCGCCGACTTTTCCTGAGCCTGCTTGGTTGCGCTGGATTCCATATCGAATGACCGCTCCGGCGGCGCCCAGCGCCGCATTTCCCTGAACCCATTCTAGGTTTGGAGGCGTCCAGAACGCGATACACGACGGTGCATAGAAAAAGTAACGTGCGGTGATGGGAGTCCGTGTGGTGACGGGGCTCCGCCCCGTGTTCTCGCGCGTGTCGGAGCTGTTCCAAAGCTAAACCACAAGAGGACGCGCACAGGACCCAGTCAGGCAGACTTTCATGGGCGTAGAAGAGGCAAGCCGCGTCTCTACTCGGAGTCGTTATTTCGTGGTGATCAGGCGGACTACTTCCTGCATGCGCGCGCGGTAGAGGTTCTGAGTCGGATCCATGCGAGAGGCGATTTCCAGTTCTCCGAGAGCCTCTTCGTAGTGGTTCACCGCCAGCAGGCAAGCGGCAAGAGAATAGTGATTCTGCGCGCTCGACTCCAGGCGAAGCGCTTCGCGAAATTCTTTTTCAGCTTCGGCCAGCTGTTGCGTGTTCACTAGAGCCGTGCCGAGGTAGTGGTGGCCAAGCCCCGATTCCGGATTCAACGCAACCGCCTTCCGCAGCACGTCCAAGGCCTCCTGATCTTTTCCAAGGAGCAGCAGCGCCTGCCCTAGAACGCGGTGTTCGGCCGCTCCGGTGGGATTTGCCGCGATGGCGGTCTGTAGCTCGCGAACGGCGGAAGGGTAGTCGCGCTTCGACATGTAGGCGCGCGCCAGGCAGTTGTGACCGCCCTCCCACTCTGGACTCTGCTGGTAGAGGTCATGAAATTCCGTGATCGCGCCGTCGAAATCTTCCTTGTCGCAAAGTGTGTTCCCGAGATTGTTGCGGACGCTGGCCTCGTCGGGCTTGAGGCGCTTGGCGGTGCGGTATTCGGCGATGGCTTCATCCAACTTGCCTTGATCGTGCAGCACGACGCCCAGATTGCTGTGCGCCTCCCAGAAATCTGGTCGCAGCGTGAGCGCGTGGCGATAGGCAATCGCGGCGCGGCGCAGGTCTCCCTGATCGCGGTGCGTGATTCCGATATCGAAATAAACGTCGGCGTTTGCCGGCGAGGCCGGCGGCTCGCGCAAGATCGCTTCGTCGAACCCGTGCAGCGCCGCATCGTAGTGGCCATCGGCGTAGAGCGCGAGTCCAAGATAGCGATACGCCTCGGCGTTTGCAGGATCCATGCTCAGCGCGGTGCGCGCCTCGGCGAGCGCGTCTGCGGCATCGTCGGTCCGATAGAACAGATACGAAAGCTGGCTGTGAGTCTCCGGGAAACTCGGCGTCAGGCGCGAAGATTCCGTGAATTCGTCGAGCGCTTCGTCGAAACGATCTTGCCTGCGAAGCACAGTTCCAAGAACAAAATGCAGCAAAGCATTATCCGCATCGTCGCGCAGCAGGGCGCTGATCTTTTCTTCCGCAGCGTCGAAATTCTTGTCGTGAACCAGGGCTGCGACCTGCGCCGCTGAAGTCGAACAGCTACAGGCATTGCCGACGCTGGATTTTCGCCCGGAACTTTGCCCGGAACTCTGCTCCGAAGTATGCTCTGCGTTTTGACGCACCAGGCTCTGAATCAAGCCCGAGTCGGCTCCGGCTTTCTGCAGGGCACGAGTGCATGGTGCCGGGACGTGGCAGGAAAGAGTCGGGGGCGGCCCAAGCGTTTGGGCAAGACGCTGGATCCGCGCGCTCGAAATTCCGCCCGCCAGCCAAAGAAAAATCGAATCGGAAGCGTGTGGGTCCGGAACTCGTTGAGCCTGTAAGGAGCCCGCCATCAGCCAGAGCAAGAACCATCGGACACCGAGTTTCAACCAGCCCTCCCCCGGGGCTTTTAGCGGTCTTGACCCGCGAAAATCGCCCTGTGCCCAAAATAGTCCGGCGGAGGCCTCGCCGATAGGTCACGGAAGTAATTTAGAAGGACATGGCCGTGGGGTCCGGACGGAGGGCCCGGTGACATCCCGGTGGAATCGGCGAGACTCCCCGGATCAGTTGGGGTACACTACCGTAGTCGTGCCGTTCGAAGGGTCCCGGCGACGCGTCTGATGGGGAGGCTCTATGTTCGAAGGTTTGTTTCAACCGATGCACCTGTTGGTCATATTCGCGATTGCGCTACTGGTATTTGGCCCGAAGAAACTGCCCGAACTCGGCAAAGGCCTGGGTGAGGGCATCCGCGCGTTGAAAGATGGCATGAAAGACCACGACACCAAGGCTGCCGAATCCAAGACCGAAGTGAAGGCCGACGCCAAGCCTGAAAACAAGGCGTGAGCCTCCGCCAGTCCGTCATAATTCCCGCATCCAAGCAATAAAATATTGGCAGAATTCCTTTGGCGACGTCTACGTCAGCAACCCGCCGTCGGGAACGAAGAAAAACGACCTGCAGATCGCGACCGGTATGAGTTTCACCTCACACACTAGATCGCCGAGGTCGTCGTGTGGTGACGGGCATTTGCCCGTCCACCGGGCGGAAACGCCCGGCGTCTTAACTCTTGCAATCGCACCTGCCCGTAGAGATGCGGCAATCCGCGTCTCTACGCCAACTCCATCTCCCGCGCGCCTCGTCTGCTATATTGGCCTCTCTCGGAGGTCCCCATGTCCCGAAACGTCCGCTGCGGTTTGATCCAGGCAAGCAATGCGCTCAGCCCCACCGGCTCGCTGCCAGCGATCAAAAAGGCAATGATCGACAAGCACCTGAAGCTGATCGAGCAGGCGGCGAAAAAGAAAGTAAAAATCCTCTGCCTCCAGGAACTTTTCTACGGCCCTTATTTTTGCGCCGAGCAGGACATTCGCTGGTACGACCTCACCGAGCGCGTTCCCGACGGACCCACCACGCAGTTGATGCAAAAGCTCGCGGCTAAATACGGCATGGCGATCGTCGTCCCCGTCTATGAAGAACAGATGCCCGGCCTCTATTTCAATACCGCCGCTGTCATCGACGCCGACGGAAAATATCTAGGCAAATATCGCAAGCATCACATCCCGCACGTCCACCCGGGATTCTGGGAGAAATTTTATTTCACTCCCGGAGACCTCGGTTATCCCGTCTTCGAAACAAAATTTGCCCGCGTCGGCGTCTACATTTGCTACGACCGCCATTTTCCCGAAGGCGCGCGCGTTCTCGGCCTGAACGGCGCCGAAATCGTTTTCAATCCCTCGGCCACCGTCGCCGGACTCTCCGAATATCTCTGGGAACTCGAACAGCCCGCCCACGCCGCCGCCAACGGCTATTTCGTCGGCGCCATCAATCGCGTGGGCCGCGAGAAGCCATGGAACATCGGCGAATTTTACGGCAAGAGCTATTTCTGCAATCCGCGCGGAAAAATCATCGCCCAAGCCAGCCGCACAAAAGACGAAGTCCTGGTAGCCGATCTCGATCTCGACATGATTCAAGAGGTAAGAAAAGTCTGGCAGTTCTATCGTGACCGCCGCCCAGAAACCTACGGCGCGTTGACAACGCAAAGTGGCCAGCCCCCGTCTCCGGGTTTATAAGTAGCGCTGGCGTCCCGCCGGCTGTCCGGGGGGCGTCTCGCCCGCCGTGCCGACAGCGAGACGCTATCAAGACAGCCAAACGTCGGTGCCAAATCACAGTACGGTGAAACAAGTGACCACAACCCCACAACCGCCCAGCTCTCGCATTGAATCCAGCCCGCTCTACAACGAAGACCTCGCGCCCTCAACCGCCGCCCGCCGCACCTGGGGCACTTACAACTTCGCCGCACTCTGGGTATCGATGTCGGTCAATATTCTGACCTACATGCTGGCCGCCAGCCTCATCCAGGGAGGCATGAACTGGAAGCAAGCCGTCGCCACGGTCTTTCTCGGCAACACCATCGTCCTCATCCCCATGCTCTTGAACTCGCATCCCGGAGCCCGCTACGGCATCCCGTTTCCCGTGCTGGCGCGAGCCTCGTTCGGAGTGCTCGGCGCAAACTTCGCCGCGGTCTTGCGTGCCCTCGTCGCCTGCGGATGGTTCGGCATCCAGACCTGGATCGGCGGCGAAGCCATCAACACACTGATCACCACGCTCGCACCCGGCTGGGGCAAAGTAGCGCACAGCACCGCCATCTGCTTCATGGCATTCTGGCTGATCAATCTTCTCGTCATTCTCAAAGGCATCGAGTACATAAGATTCCTACAGGGCATAAGCGCGCCCGTCTTGCTTGCGGTTGGACTCTTGTTGTTAGGATGGGCCTACAAAGCGGCGGGCGGATTCGGCCCCATGCTCTCAGCGCCGTCGCGCTTCGTAAGCTTTCCAGATTTTCTGAAATTCCTCATCCCCGCGCTCAATGGCACGGTTGGCTTCTGGGCCACGGTGTCGCTCAATATCCCCGACTTCACCCGCTTCGCCCGCAGCCAGCGCCAACAAGTCATCGGACAAGCCCTCGGCCTGCCCACAACGATGACGCTCTATTCGCTGATAGGAATCCTCGTAACTTCGGCCACGGTCGTGATCTACGGCACCGCGATCTGGGATCCGGTGCAGTTGCTGAGCCGCTTTCATTCACCCGTAGCCGTAGTGATCTCGCTGCTGGCAATTTTGCTGGCGACGCTGAACGTAAATATCGGAGCCAATGTCGTCTCGCCGGCCAATGATTTTTCCAACCTATGGCCGCGAAAAATCAACTTCCGAACCGGCGGCATCATCACCTGCTTCATGGGAATCGCGCTCATGCCGTGGAAACTGCTTTCCAACTACGGCACCTTCATCTTCGGATGGCTTGGCGGATACGCCGCGTTCCTCGGTCCAGTGGCAGGCATCATGATCTGCGACTATTTCGTCATCCGCCGGCGAGTGCTGTTGGTGGAGGAACTATATCTTTACCCCGGCAGTTTTGTGGAAAGAGATGGTCTTGTGGAAGGGCACGGCTTTAGCCGTGCCGCCAGCCACGCAGCAAACGCGCCTTTAGGCGCCGAGGGTCATAGGCCAGGCATCTACGAATATTCGCGCGGCGTCAATTGGTTGGCGGTGCTCGCGCTGATGCTGGGAGCAGGCACGGCGCTCGTGGGGTTAGTCGTCCCTCCACTGCGCGTTCTGTATGACTATTCCTGGTTCGTCGGATTTGCGGTTTCTTTCGTCGCCTACTGTGGGCTGATGAAGCTGCCGGGGAAGGAGCCAGCGAATCGCGTGTCTACCACAGCTACTTCCGAGTAGCCCGTCAACCGGGCAGAACCGGTGTGTCGTTCAGTATTTCCAACTCCTCGTATCCGCGCCCGGAGGAGCAGACTTTTCCATCCATGCCACCGCTTTGGGCAAAACGCGCTGAACTATAGTGAAAGCGCCGACTAAAAGGTCCTCTCTCGCGTCTCCCGTGAAACAGTGAGGCTGATGTGGACCATATTCGATATCGACGGCATAGTAAGGGTTATTGGTGTTCTTGAGAAAATCCTCCATCAAGCGGACGGCATTGTCTAAGTGATTGTCATCCCGCGTGCCCATCGTGATGTGCATCTTTCCCACGAGTTTGGGACCAAGGGTTCTCCAATCGCGCTCTAAGATGTAGCGGAGGTCGCAGTGTTTACAGGCCCTGATCTTGTCGTGGTCGTCGTAGTAAACGAGTGAACGCCGAGAATCAGAAAATCCTGGCGGCCCCACACCAGATCAACGTTGCTTCATGAGTG
>JAYUJG010000428.1:0-8331 GCA_043765355.1 Acidobacteriaceae bacterium
TCACGATCCACGAATGGTCGGGGGCGTCGTTCGTTCGTCGGCCGCTGGTTCGCGGCCAACGCATTCTTATCTTCTTATATGCGCCGAGTCGCCTGGGCCTGACCAGCCCCGTGGGAGGAGCGTCCGGCGAAATTGCGCTTGAAGCGAACGGGATGACCGCGCGAGAAGCGGGCCGGAACTCCGGCGACGTCGCGAGCGTTAGCGTACTTCAACTGGAGCGGGCCATCCGCAGCGCCCGGGAGGAGTAGACATGCGCTGGCATAGTTTGTTGGTTCCGGCATTGCTTGCGAGCGCCGTCATTCCCAGCCGCGCCGGAGGGCCGGCGTTTGTCGCGGGCTCCGGCTACAACGCCGGAGTTGAAGGCCAATCGCTGACCTGGGCGGGCGGCTCGGTGCAATACTTCACCGACCAGGGAGACCTGAGTCCGATTCTGCCGAGCGCGCAAGCCGACGCATTTGTTGCCGCCGCCTTCAGCACATGGACCAGCGTTCCAGGCCTCGCCCTGACCGCATCGCAGGGCGGGCATCTTGGTGAAGACGTCAACGGCGCGAACATCGCAACCGATGCCACCGGGGCGATTACGGCGCCCGCGGACATTACGTCAACGGCAACGAATACACCCGTTGCAATTGTCTACGATTTTGATGGGACCGTCACCGATGCGCTGCTCGGGCAGGGTGCTGGCGGTCTGGCCGATTGCTTTACCAACGCGGTCTACGGCGGGCCGGACAATTTCACGTTCGGTGGAAACATCGCACATGCGCTCGTCGTGATCAACGGAATCTGCGCGACCACCAGTGCGCAACTGCCCGACGTGCAATACCGGCTGGTGCGTGTACTGGGACGCATTCTTGGCCTGGGATGGTCGCAGGCCAACCTGAACGTACTGACCCGCAACCCGCCGCCGACCAGCGATGACTTCGCGGGATTCCCCGTGATGCACTCCGCCGATCCGATATCATGCGTGCCGATCACCGCCTGTTATCCCAACCCAGCAACTCTGAAGATGGACGACGCCAACGTGCTCGCGCGCCTTTACCCGGGCGCGGGACACAACCAAGCGACGGGAAGAATTTACGGGAGCTTGTATTTCACCGACGCGTCTGGGAATGCGACGCAACCGATGCAGGGCGTAAATGTCGTGGCCCGTTTGCTCAACGCAGCGGGGCAGCTTTCGGGGCAGTTCGTTGTGACATCCGTTTCTGGATACGCGTTTCATGGCAATGCGGGCAACATTATCGACGGATACGTGGACGCGAATGGCCTTCGTTTTGACCGATGGGGGTCGAACGATCCCTTGCTCGAAGGCTTTTTCGATCTTGGCCAACTGGTGATTCCGACGGGACAAAATATCGCTCTCTACCAGCTGAGCGTGGAGGCGCTGGATGCGAACTGGTCGTTGGGAGTCGAGCCGTATGTCCCCACACAAGTGGCGCCATCGGGATCGTTCTCTCCGGCTGTCGTGACGATCCAGAGCGGGTCGAACGTGGAGCGAGACATTCTGATGTTGGGGAGTGAAATCGCGTCGACGCATCCTGGCGGCGGATCGACGTATGCAAATCCGGCGGCGCTTCCGCAGGGTGGCGGATGGGGATCGTGGATTTCCGGCTATGGCAGCGCCGATTGGTTCGAGTTCGCGGCGCAGGCAAACCGGACCGCATCCGTCTCGGTGACAGCTCTCGACGAAACCGGCACGCCGACGGAAAGCAAATTGTTGCCAGTGATTGGCATCTGGCAACTGAGCGACACGACCGGAAATCCCGCGCCCGCGTCCACGCTGTCGGCGTTCAATTCGACGACCTTTGCGATGACGCGTCTCGACGCACAAATTCTGGTGCCCGACATGTTTCGCGTAGGAGTGGCCGATTACCGCGGCGATGGCCGTCCGGATTACTCTTACCGCGCCAGCCTGCTCTACTCCGACACGGTTACACCGGCTCGCCTTAGTCTTGCCGGAGGCATGGCGGCGCTCAACGGAATCGGGTTCAGTCCCGGACTGCAGGTGAGTGTTGCGGGCAATAACGCCAACTCTTTCTCAACGTCGGCCAGCCGGATTGCAGTGGTACTGCCTCCCGGAGTGCAGGATGGAACGGCTACGATTCTGGTTGCCGATCCGGTGACTGGCGCATTTTCTCAAATGATTAATGCGCTGACCTATGGCGCGCTTTCCAGCGATCTCTTACTTCTGCTGCAGGGCACGGAACCGGCGACTCCGGTGGGCGCACCCGCGGCTCTTCCGATTCGGGTGCGCGCGGTGGCTGCCGATGGAACAACGCCGGTGAACGGAGCGACGATTACGTGGAGCGCGACCAACGGCCTGCAATTTTCGGCGTGCAACGGAACTAACTCGTGTTCGGTGTTGACGGATGAGGTGGGCGAGGCTTCGAGTTTGGTGACTCCCATCGTGACGGGGGTGAGCACGATCACGATCGCGCTGGCGCCGCAGTCATACACGCCGCCGCAGACGCAGCAGGCCACGGTAGTGGGAACCGCGACCGCGCTCGATCTGGTCGCGCTGATGCCGACGCGCTGGATCGCACAGGGCGCAACGATTGCCGTTCCGCTCACTGTGGAGGCGCTCAGCCTGGGCGTACCCGTGGCCAACTTGGCGATCAACTTCACCATCACCAAGGGCGCGGCGGCACTATCGTCGGGCAGCGGGACGACGAATGGATCGGGCTTAGCCACGATCACGGCGCAACTGACAAATCAGAATGCGAATGTTGAGGTGGCGGCGTGCGTTGCACCGAACAATGCGCCGTGCCAGGCGTTTACGATGTTCTCCACGCCACCGTCGCTGTGGAGGCTGGAGACGGTGAGCGGATCGGCGCAGGTGGTGCCGACAGACGAGTTGTTTCAACCGCTGGTCATGCGGGTGACCGATGGGTCGACGGCTTCGAATCCGGTGATGGGAGTGAATATGAAGTTTGCGACGACGCTGGGCCGGGTGAGTCCAGACCCCGTAATCCTCGGATCGTCGCAAGCGCTTGTAGTGACCGATCAAGACGGACTCGGGTTCGTCACGCCCTCTGTTGGAAGCGTGGGTCCGTGCGACGTGTTCATCACGGTAACCGCGGGCACAGCAACCGCACAGTTTCAAATGGAAAGCGTGTCCGCGGTCGCGGCGAAACAGCCGGAACCGAAACCGCCCGCGAGCCCGTCCGCGCCACTTGGTATCCACTTCGTGTCGACTTTCGAACTACCGCAGGCGACGCCAACAGCCGCGTTGTTTGCCGTGCCCGACGCGACTGGGCTGGATCAAACTGTCGCCAACAGTGGCTCCGACGGGCATGAGGACAATGTTTCCAACGCGGAATCGACTGACGGAGCGGGAGTTCCGGGAAGCGGCGATGTGGCGCGTTCAACGGATGGCAAATCGGTCGGCCCGCCCGTCGAAGCCGAACCGCCAGCCCCGCCGATTGAGCCGCCGACGAAAGCGCCAGCCCCTCCCACGAAGAGCGCCAGCGATGGCCAAGTCACCAAGTTCGCGCCGGGAACTCCATCCGTGACGCCTCGTTCGCCGAGCACCGCACCGGCCATTCAGCCGTCTAGGGGTCCAATATCTACGGATCAGGCATTGTTCGAGAAAACTGTCACAGGCGGGTTGCCAGAGGACAAACGAAGCTGTCGCTTTGCGGAGAGTAACGCGGGAACTCTCTTCACAACCACAGTCCCGCCCCAAAAATAACCGGTAGAAACGCGGCTTGCCGCGTCTCATACTCTCCGCGATCCGTTTTTTTCGGTGGCATGGCCTGGCAGGCCGAGGAAAAGTCTCTGTCGCGCGGAAAGCTCACCGCAGGCGCTAGAAGCGCGGACACATTTTCCCCGACTGATGGCAGGAGTGAACTCGTGCCCTTCCCGTTTCTCGCCGATTGTTTAGTTTTTCCGCAAGCTGCCAGGCCCTACTTCCGAGTCCACTGATCGACCCAGTCGTTGACCGTCTTATACCAAAGCTGCGAATTCTGCGGCTTCAGCACCCAGTGCCCTTCGTCGGGAAAGTAAAGCATCTTGGAAGGCACTCCCATGGTCTGGAGTGTGGTGAAAAGCTGGAAGCCTTCGCTGACGTCGAGGCGGTAATCGAGTTGTCCATGAACGACAAGAGTAGGTGTCTTGAAATTCTTAGCCGAGTTGCGCGGGTTCCACTTCTCGTACATCTCGGGGTTTGTGTGGGGCGTCCCCTTAAACTCCCAGTTATTGAACCAGAGTTCTTCGGTGGTGCCCCAGGCCGAGTCGGTATTGAACATGCCATCGTGCGAGACAATGCACTTGAAGCGGTCGGTATGGCCGAGAACCCAGTTGGCCATGTATCCGCCATAGCTTGCGCCCAGCGCGCACTCGCGGTCTTTATCGATGAACGGATAAGTTTTCTCCGCGTAGTCGAGCCCCTTCATCAGGTCTTCAAACGGAGCGCCGCCCCAGTCGCCGTTGATGGCGTCGATGAATTTTTGTCCATAGCCGGTCGAGCCGTGGAAATTGATCATGATGACCACGTATCCGTTGGCTGCAAAGAGTTCAGGGTTCCAGCGATACGACCAGTCGTCCCCCCATGCGCCCTGCGGGCCGCCGTGGATGAGGAACTTCACAGGATATTTCTTGGTGGCGTCGAAATTTGGGGGCTTGACTAGGAAGCCTTGGACTTTGTCCTTACGAGCGCCAGGAAACCAGAACGCTTCCAACGGGGACGTTGCTACCTGAGAGAGGGCGGCATCATTGATGTGAGTCAGCTGTTCAGGAGGATGACTGAGCAGGTCAGATATAGTTGCCTCGGATTTAGTTCTGTAAATGCCACTTGGCGACGAGATCGACATCCGAGTGAAAAGGACTGTCTTACCATCGGATGTTAGTGCCAGATCGTCGTTGTAGCCATCACGGACCACCACGTCAAAATTAAATCGAGCAGTTTCCTTCGGATCGCCGTCTACCGTGATTCTTGGATCATAGGGACGATCGATCGAAAAAGACTCAACCGGCGCTTTCCCTTGGGACTCGTGTACGAAGTAGATGCGCTTGGAGCTGGGTGACCAGGCAAATGTCCCCGCCCAGGCATCCAAGTTGGCTGTCAAATTCTTCTTCTGTCCGGTCTTCCTGTCATACATCATCAACCGGAAGCGGTCGCTCTCGTATCCCGGACGCTGCTGGGCGCGGTAGGCGATGAACTTGCCATCGGGAGAATAGAGTGGCGTCGAGTCGCTGGCAGGATTGTCGGCAGTAATGTTTTTGGCAGCTCCGCCATTCACCGGGACGATCCACAGATCGTTGTTGGTAGAAGTGGCCTCGATCTTGTCGTGATTCGAGGTGTAGCAAATCTGCTGCCCGTCGGGCGAGAAGGCGTAGTCGTCTTGTCCGCCGAGCGAGAACACCGGCGCATCGTAGTCGCCGGGTGTAAGGTCGCGAGCGACCTGAATTGGGGTGCCCCATCCTTCCTCGTTTTTGGGGAGGGTGGGCGCTGACACCACGAAAATGTGGCTTCGCAATCCGCGTTTGTAGCTATTCCAATGACGGTAGAGTAGCCGGTCAAAAACGATAGCCTTTACCTTCGATTCATCCGCTTCCTTCATCTTCTTCGCGTTGCAAGCGCTTTCGGCTTCAGGCAAGCCGTCACATTCCGGATAGACGTCCGAAGTAAACAAAATATTCTTGCCGTCCGGAGACCACAGTTCACCGCCGGCTTCGGTGGCGATTGCGGTGTATTTGTGCACGCCAGTTACGGTTTCCACACCACTATCGAAGTCTGCAATCCAAATCTGCGAGCCGCCTTCTTTGTTCGAGAGGAAAGCAAATCGCTTGCCGTCCGGCGACCAGCGCGGACGGTCGCCGTCTTGATCGGCAATGAGGATGTGCTCCGCTGCGGCGCCGCCTTGGACGGGCGAGACTCCCGTCGCTTCACTATTCAAGGGTACGATCCAGATGTGGGATGTCTTTTTGTTTGATGCGAGGTCTCCATCGACCGCCGCGAACAGAACCCACTTGCCGTCGGGCGAAGGCACCGGCTCGCCAACGCGCTTGAGCTCCATCATGTCTTCGAAGGTGAAGGGGCGCTTGGCTTGAGAGAATGCGGGCGTCAAGCCGGCAAGAGAGCAGAGGAGAACAATAACAAAGATAAGACGGCGCATGAGATGCCTCCGCGGAACAAGAGAGTTTAGCATTTCAGCCATCGGCAAGGTTGACGTAGGGACAGCCGCCCTCGGCTGTCTGGTCGGGCAAAGCTTGACTCTGGGTATTCTGCATCTAACCCCAGTGGGGCGAAGGCACAAAGTAAAGACTGATGGCTGAGTTTGAGACCTGTGCAATTGCAAACAGCTGCGGAGCAGCGCTCCCCCGGACAGCCGAGGGCGGCTGTCGCTACGCTAGTTCTTCCAGCATCGCCGTCATTTCTGACTGCGCGTGCGCGTTGCCGGTGCGGCGGGCGGAGGAGACGCCATCCACTAGCATGCGCTTGGCTTCATCGACGCGGTCTGCCTTGGCCAGCGTCTGTGCTGCCATGAAGTAGGCGGGCGTGTAGTCGGGATTCTTTGCGATCAGCGTTTTGAATTCTTCCAGTGCCGGCTCGATCTTTCCCGCGTTCGAGTATTCCTGCGCCAGTCCATAGCGCGCGAACGAATCCTCGGGATTCGCGGTAAGAATTTCGGTCAACATGGCGATACGATCCATAGAAGAAGCTCCCAGCTTTCAGGATTTCCGGCGGCCCTGCAAAAGGCAACCAGTCTGTAGGGCATTGGCTCGTTTAGCATTGGCTGGAGCAGCCCGGCACGCTCCATTCATATCACGGCTCGCGCTACAATGGTTTTTCGGCGGATTTTCTGCGAGAGACTACTTTGGCTTGCCCTTTTTTTGTGCCGCGCGAAATTGTGAACGATGGTTCATGGCCTCATCCCTCGCGTCTGCCCCTCGGTGCCGGATGGACGGGAAGTTGCCGCGCTTCGGGAACGCACCAGCCAATCGCTAACGATCACGTCCGGGAATTCTGCAACCTCGGCTATGCGACCGGCTGTCCGCATCTTCCTGCAACGCGAGATTGGGACGCGATTCGCTTTTCGGTGGCCCGCGCCAGCCGCGAACAAGTCACGATTACTTTTGTGTGCGAGTTAGACTACGCCCCTGTCGAGCACGGCAAATTGACTTTCGACTTGACCGCAGAGGTTTGGCTTGGCCCGTCGCCGGATCCGCGGGTGCTCACACTTGCAACCTGCTACGTCCGGGCTTATTGCGACCGGCAGAGTGCGGGCTTGGCTCCTAGCAGGCAGCGGGAAAATGGATTACCAGAAAGAAGAGAGTTGCCTGGGGCGGAAGCCCGCAATGATTTCACGAAGGTTACGTGGCCCTGAAGGGCCACTCTTCGACGGAGATGCGGACATTTCAAAGGTTTGTTCGCGGCCTGCTCGTGTTTAAAGCGCGATGAGTCACAGCTAACTATGACGAACGACGAAAAAGAAAGATTATCCCGTCCCCGCCCAGTGCGCGAATCGATCTCTGAAATGGCCGAGATCGTGATGCCCAACGACGCCAATCCCCTGAACACGCTGGTCGGCGGCCGACTGATGCATTGGATTGATCTGGCCGGAGCGATGGCTGCGCATCGGCATTCGCGACAGCGCGTGGTGACGGCCTCGATTGATCACATGGATTTTCTGGTGCCGGTGCGGGTGGGCGATCTGGTCATCCTGCGGGCGTCGGTGAATCGCGTTTTTCGCACGTCGATGGAAGTCGGCGTAAAGGTCTGGGTGGAAAACTATCGTTCGGAGCAGAACCGCCACGTCAGCTCGGCCTATCTCACGTTTGTTGCCATCGATGAGGTGGGGAATCGCCTCGCCGTGCCCGCAGTTATCCCCGAGACCGACGATGAAAAGCGCCGCTATGAAGATGCTATCCGTCGGCGGGAGATCCGACGGGCAGAATGGGCGAGAAGGAAAAAAGAAATTATCCCCGAGGCGCGTGTTTGAAGAAGGACTTTCGGTGCCAATTTCGTTCTAGAAGTAGCGGCGGGTATTCCGTTGTGAGACTTATGGTCATATACGCTGCGCTGCGGATGCCGTTCCCGATCCAGCGGGAGATTGAACGCGGCCCCACCACCGGGCTCGAATCTGGGCGCGTTTCCCAGCCAGAAACGGAGACAAAGTAAGTATGGCAAGCCTTTGGTTCTGGATTATCGCGGTGATGATCGCGGCCTATGTGGTGCTTGATGGGTTCGATCTTGGTGCGGGCGCGATTTATCTGATTGCCGCCAAAACGAACGACGAGCGCCGCCGAGTGTTGCGCGCCATCGGCCCCGTTTGGGATGGCAACGAAGTTTGGTTGATCGCGGCGGGAGCCACGCTTTATTTTGCGTTCCCT
>JAYUJG010000429.1:0-5777 GCA_043765355.1 Acidobacteriaceae bacterium
ACCCGGTTGTGCACAAAATAAACCTGCCCGCCCCGATCCAGTTCCTGTTCAATCGACGACTGAATCAGTTTCTCATCCCAGCTCGCAACCACCGTCTGAATCGCCATGCGATCTTTCGGCGGCGTCTCGATCACGCTCATGTCGCGCAGCCCCACCAGCGACATGTGCAGCGTCCGCGGAATCGGAGTCGCCGACATGGTAAGCACATCCACCGACGTGCGCATCTGCTTGATGCGCTCTTTATGACGCACGCCGAAGCGCTGCTCTTCATCGACCACCAGCAGCCCAAGATCGGCGAACTTTACGTCCTTCGAAAGCAGCCGGTGTGTGCCAATCAAAATATCGACCTTGCCCGTTTCCACCCGCTGTAAGATTTCTTTGACTTGCTTTGCCGTGCGGAAGCGGCTGATCATTTCAACCTTCAACGGAAACGGCGCAAACCGCTGCTTGAAAGTCTCGTAGTGCTGGAACGCCAGCACCGTTGTCGGAGCCAGCACCGCAACCTGTTTGTTGTCGCTCAACGCCTTGAACGCCGCGCGCATCGCGACTTCCGTCTTGCCATATCCCACGTCGCCGCAAAGCAATCGATCCATCGGAAGCTGCGATTCCATGTCGCGCTTCACATCGGCAATCGCCTGCGCCTGGTCGTCCGTCTCGCTATATTCGAACGTGTCTTCAAACTCTTTCATCCACTCCGTGTCCGGAGGAAACACGTGCCCACGCGCAGCCTGCCGCTGCGCATAAAGCTTAACCAACTCGTCGGTCATATCCTTCATCGCGCTGCGCACACGCGCCTTGGTTTTCACCCAAGCCTGCGTGCCCAGATGATTCAGGACGGGCTTCGCCCCCTCCGACGAGCGATACTTCTGAATCAGATCAAGCCGAGTCAGCGGAACATAAAGCCGCGCCGCGTCCGCATATTCCAACAGCATGAATTCCGCGGCCCCGTCTCCCTGATTGATTTCCTTCAATCCCAAATACTGCCCAATCCCATGCTCCACATGCACGACGTAGTCGCCGACCTGCAAATCGCGAAAGTCGGAAAGAAACGCCGACACTTTCGACTTCTGCCGCTGCGGACGAGTCGCCACCAGATCCGATTCGTCAAATAAATCGCGCGCCCCAAAAATCGCCAGATGCGCATCCGGCAAAACAAATCCATCGGGAAGGTAAGCCTTCAGCAAAGTCGTAGTAAGCACGTCGCCGGCAAAATAAGAAGTCTCGTCGGCATAGCTCTCGCCGCTGCGGGTGCGGCTTCCGAGCCGATACGATGCGTTGTACTCGGTAAACATGTCCGCCAGCCGCTCAACTTCTCCCGTGTTCGGAACCGCGAGCACGACCTGCGTTCCACCGCCCACCAACTTCTGCACTTGCTCGATCATCGCCGGAACCGCGCCATGAAAACGCGTGACCGGCTGCGAAAGAAAAACCGCTTCAAGGTTTGTGCCGGACGTTCCCGCCTCGCGCGCTAGACCAAGATATTCAAAGTCCGCTCCAGCCAGCGCCGCCGTTTTCTCCCGCCAGCCTTCCGGTGAGACATAAAGATCGACCGGACGAACCAGATTCCCCACACCGCTGCGCTCGTGCGCCTCTTCAATCCGAGCCCAGACCTTATCCAGTTCCTGCCCGAGCGCTTCGGGCTCGTCAAGAATCACGCGTGCGTCCGGAAGCAAATCAAAAATGCTGCGATCCGCTCCCGCCACCGGAGCATAAAACTCCCACCCCGGAAACACGCCCGCGCCCGAATCGCGCATCGCCTGCTCCACCACTTCCGCCGAGCCCGCTATGCGCCTGCCTGAAAGCCGCGCGTTGATCGACCCCAGCAATTCCTCCGTGACTGGCGTTTCCGTCAGCGGCAAAAGCAAAGCTTCATCCACCGGATTCGAAGACCGCTGACTCGCCGGATCGAACTTCCGCATCGACTCAACTTCATCGCCAAAAAACTCAACCCGCACCGGCCGATCCGCCTCCGGAGAATACACATCCAGAATCCCGCCGCGAGCCGCGTACTGCCCCGGCATCTCGACCACATCGGTGGCGCTATAACCGACAGTATTCAGGTGTTCCAGCAATTTCTCGAGATCGAAAGTCTCGCCGCGCCGCAAAACCCGCGCCAGATCCGCATAGTACTCGCCCGAGCGAAGCAGAATCGT
This sequence comes from Acidobacteriaceae bacterium, assembly GCA_043765355.1. GTDB lineage: Bacteria > Acidobacteriota > Terriglobia > Terriglobales > Acidobacteriaceae > Acidiflorens. The sequence continues at coordinate 2,154 of JAYUJG010000429.1, forward strand.
GGTCGCGCTGACCGGCGTAATCACAATCGCAGCGCGCCCTGTCGCGATCTTCCATAAAGCAGTAGCGCGCTCCTCCTGAATCTCAGGATGCGGTGACAGATTTTGAAATGGCAACACATCGCGCGCCGGCAAGCTCACGACCGACTCCGGATCGGCCGCGCCCGTCAATTCGCAGAACGCAGCAAGAATCGGCAGCAACTCTTCAGCAGCGCGATTGTCAGCCACGACCAGAACAAACGGCCGCTCGACCGTGCGTCGCAACAAAACAACAATCAGTGCTTTGGCGGCCGCGGACAGCCCAGTGACACGTATCCGCCCCGAGCTCTCCCGCAGATGGGAGGCGGCACGCAAAAAAGAAGGAAGTTGTTCAACCTCCGCAAAAATCTCGCGGACAAACGGCAAAAGCATTTCTCTTCAATTCTACCAAGCCCGCGGGAATGGGGCCGTTCGTCCCTACATCATTCCGTACAGGGATGGCGTCTTCTTGTGCCACTCCGTCGCTTGCTCGTAGGTGTGCGCGGCTTGCAGCAGCAGATCCTCGCGGTGAGGGGCCGCGGCTAGCTGCAGGCCGATCGGCAGGCCCTTGGTGGTGAATCCGCAGGGTATCGAGATCGCGGGGATTCCCCAAACATTAAATGGCCGCGTGTTGCGCAGCATAATCAGTTCTTGCGGGCGCAGATCTTCTGGATGCTTCTTCAATTCAGCAATCAGAGGTGGCGGAATCGGAACGGTGGGCGTTAGCAGCAGGTCCACTTCGTCGAATATTTGAAGGATCCCGTGGCGGCTGGCATCGAGGTCCTTGCCGGCTTGATGCGCTTCTTCGGCCGAAATCTTGGCTCCGGCCTGGATGCGAGCCAGCGTCGCGGGCTGGTAGAGCTCCGCCGATCGGGCTACGAACGGCGCGTGATAGGCATACGCCTCGGCGCTTGCCAGCGTACGGTCAGTGGACACCTCCAGGCTGACTTCGCGAATTTCCGCACGGAGCGTCTTGAAAAGCTCGATCGCTTTTTCGGTAGCGGCGGCGATTTCGGGATCAAGGTCTTCGAAAAAAAACTCCCTGGGCACGCCGATCCGCAGATTCGTTGGCCGCTTCTCGAACGCGGCGACCAGGCTCGGCTTGGCCCACGGATCGCCGGAATCGAAGTCAGACATAACCTGCAACATCAAAGCCGCGTCATAAACGGAGTTGGCGATGGGGCCGATGTGATCGAGAGAAGGTGACAGCGGAATGACGCCGCGCGCGCTGACGCGGCCGTAGGTCGGCTTCAGGCCCACGACTCCGCAGTAAGCGGCCGGCAGGCGGATGGAACCCGCCGTGTCTGTGCCAACGGCACCGAAGCAAAGCGCTGACGCGACGCTCGCCGCCGATCCTCCCGACGAGCCCGCGGCGATTCGGGCTGTGTCCCACGGATTGCGGACCTCCCCGAAATAGCTGATCATCGCACTGCCCCCATAGGCGCACTCGTGCAGATTGTGCTTGCCGAGAAAAACTGCGCCCCCGCAGCGCAAGCGTCTGGCTACCTCGGCGTCTTCGGCCGCAACACGATCCTGGAACAGCGCGCTGGCTGCCGTCGTGCGTACCCCGGCGGTGTCGATAATGTCTTTGAATCCGATGGGAATCCCGTGCAGCGGACCCCGATAGTCTCCGCTGAAAATTTCGCGCTCCGCCAGCCGCGCCCGGTCGAGAGCCGATTCCGCAGTGACCGTGATGTAGGCGTTAAGCGCCGGGTTGAGGCTTTCGATCAGTACGAGGCAGTGCTGCGTGAGTTCCACGGGCGAGATTTCGCGGTCGCGAAGCCTCCGGCTTAATTCACAGATGTTGAAAAGCACTTGATCCTCGGTCGTCGGAAATGTTCTCGCCCTGGCGCGACCGCGGCAGCCAAAGCCGCAATCAAGAGACGCCCCTGATCGCAGCCCGAAACCGTTGCGCCACCCAAAATCCTACTCCGATGCTTTCCCCACAGCCTTCTTCCCAAATAATTTCACCAGCAAATAAACAGCCGGCCCCGCGGCCAGAGCCCACGGTCCCCATCGTATCGCGATTGGATCGCTGTAGCGCAGGATCACATAGGTCATCGCCAGCGGCATCGCAACCACGTAGATGAGGCCGAGATTGCCCCCGGGGATCCGGAAGGCTCGCGGCAAATCGGGGCGTTTGCGGCGCAGCCCCCACGCCGAGAGGACGGTCAACACCGTGGTCGCGGCGCGCAGCCACACATAGATGCTGATCAGTTCCCCGAGCGAGTGCAGCGCCAGCGACGCGTAAATCGCCGAGGATATCAGGATCGCGATCCACGGCGTGCCGTAGCGCGGATGGCGCCGCGTCAGAAATTTTGGCAGGTATCCGTCTTCGGCAAGCGCAAACGGCATCGGTGTCGCGGTTAACACCGTGCTGTTCAACAGCGCCACATTCGCCACCATCGCCGCAACCGTCATCAGACTGCCCAGCCACGGGCCACCGATCAGCAATGCCGCGGTCGAGAAGTATCCATCCTTCCACTCATGCCAGTTGCCCAGTGCGGCGAGCGCCGCAAACGGCGGCAGAAAATACGTCGCGATCGATAGCGGAATCACCAGCGCCAGCGCTCGTGGGTACGTGCGCTGCGGGTTCTCCACGTCCTCGGCCACGCTTGATAATTGCTCATATCCCGAATAGAGCCAGATGGCGAGCGCCAGGCCAACCCCAAATACTTTGGAAAAAGGCTGGTTCGGCGGCACCAGCGGCACAAACGGATTGTGATGCCAGTGGGCAAGCCCGATGGCAACCATCGCAATCACAGGAAGCAGCATGAAGATCTCGAGCACCGTAGCCGCTTTGCCTACCATCTGAATGCCGAGAATGTTCAGCCAGGTAATTAAACTAATGAGCGCCAGAGAAACCAGATATCGTTTCCATCCCACGATGCCGGGAAAATAGAAAACCAGGTAGTCCGTAAACAGCACCGCATAGGAACCGCCGAGTAGAAAGGAAGCCGACCAGTTCCACCATCCCGCGAGAAATCCCCAAAAATCTCCAAAAGCAGCGCGGCTCCAGCGATAAAATCCGCCTGCGACGGGCATGGCCGTCGTCAGTTCGGCCGCGACCAGCGACACCGGGATGCACAAGAAGAATGGAATGATCAGGAGGTACAGCAGACTCATTCCCGGCCCGCTGGTGGTGATCATGGCCTCGAGTCCAAACGGGCCACCCGTGGTGTAGGAGAACATTACAAAGACAAAATAAAACAAACTCGCCTTGCGGACGGTCGACGTCGTCGATGAGCGCGGGCTGTTCACTCGGAAAACACAGACAGCGCAAAGGAGAAGCCGCTAAACATGGCGGCTAGTGTACAGGAATCGCGCCGGATGTCATCGCCCATGGCTGGGTCCAGGGTTTCATCGTTTGGAGATGAGGCTTACCCAATCTCACTCGGCTCTGGTCCCGAGACGCACCTTGCGCACGCAGGGGGATTATGCGCCCATTCGGAGCGAAAGGCAGGGGCGGCGGACATTTCCCATTTCGAGGTCGAGCAAAGTCCGTTTCACGTCAAGCCCTCCGCCGTATCCGCAAAGTGATCCACTCGACGCAATCACCCGATGGCAGGGCACGACAATCGCCACCGGATTCCGGTTGTTCGACATCCC
>JAYUJG010000430.1:0-5291 GCA_043765355.1 Acidobacteriaceae bacterium
CGGGGAGGCGTATACGCCGACGGTGATTGGAAGCGATGGAACGGTCTACGCGGTCAACTTTGCCGTGCTGAATGCGATCGGGCAGTAAGTAAGAAGAATATCCGCGGGCCCCGCATCAAAGGCTGAGACGGGGCAAGCCCCGTCTCTACGGCAGCTTCGACGCTGGCTCGCCGGCTTTTGCCGGGATCCAATACACCTCTTCTTTTAGATTCTCTTTCTTGAAGCCCGCGCGTTTCAGAATGCCTTTTCCGTGCTCGATCATGTCGGGATGACCGCAGAGATAAGCGACGCTGGTGGCCGCGGTGCATCCCCATTGATCGGCATATTTGCGGATGAGTTCGTCGACGCGGCCGACCTCACCGCGCCAGGATTCGTCTTCCCACGGCCGGCTCGCCGTGAAAACGCATCGGAACCAAGGCACCTGCGTCGCCAGAGTTTCCAGTTCTTCCCGATAACCGAATTCCCACGGGCGGCTCGCGCCGTCTAGCAGGAATAATTTGTGGTTGCCGGTGAAGCGCCCTTCTTTCCAGTCTTTGGCGAGCGTTCGGACGTAGCTGACGTAGGGTGCAATTCCAGTCACGGTGCTGACCAATAGATGATTGGTGTGCCCGGGTTGTGAAGTGTCGAGGGTGAAACGTCCCTTGGCAACCTTGCGCATCAGGACTTCATCGCCCGGCTGCAACTTGTAGAGCGGCGGCGTGGTCTGGCCTTCGGGCACGAGCTCAAAAAAAAACTCCAGCTCTTTTTCGTACGGAGACGACACGATCGAGTAGGCGCGTTCCGCCCGCTTGCCGTCTCGTTCCACGCCGAGCGTCGCGTACTGGCCGGGAGCGAAGTTGAAATCATAACCGGGGTCAACGCGAATCATCCACAAATCGGAGGCGAATTCGACGCGCTTGGTGATGCGGGCGAGCGAGTGCTTGTCATCCATAAATTAGGTCTCAGGTCTTAGGTGCCAGGTCTCAGCAAACTCATTTGTGGAGTCACCAGTTCTGCGGCAAACGGTCGAACGTCCCCTGAGACCTGAGACCTAACCCTTGAGACCTTAACATAGAACAGCCCGCAAGCTTTTCAGCCTGCGGGCTGCCCGGTGGACTGTTTGGGATTGACTGAGGTGGTCACTCTCGTGGCCCCTCGCTCGTTCCGGTGCCGGACACAACTTGTGTCCAGCGGATCAGACTTTACTCAATCAGCCCATACGCACGGATTGTTTGCGAGAGAATGTTCCCGATTCACCCGACCAAAGGTTCTTCGAGAACTCCGCTTAGAGCAACCGCCCTAAGACTCAGCCACCTCACCTGGTCTGGTACTTCTACTGTGACGATCAGAACTTGTCATCCGACCACCTCCTTTCCGGTGTAAGCGCAGATTACAAAAAAACTGGGGCCGGCGTCAACGGCGCTACGGAGGAGTGCTGGATGGAGCAATAACGAGTTAGGTCTCAGGTGTCAGGAAGGTCGATGCCTTTCGCTGGCGATCCCTCCAGTACATGAACGGCAGATACCTACCTTCGTTACTGCCCGTTCCCTAGACTGAATCTAATCCTGCAAAGCAGGAATGGCTTCCCCCTTGATTCCCGGTCATCGTTCTTTCGCATTCGCCGTAGAGACGGGGCTTGCCCCGTCTCCGCTAGCGCCATTTCGTGCCCTGCGGGAGACGCGGCAAGCCGCGTCTCTACGACACTACCCCTTCCACTGGTAGGCGTTCTGTTGGGGCAGGCCTATATGCGCCAGGATGCGGTTGGCGAATTCCTGGGCCATGGCTTCGGCGCTCAGCGGATGGTTATAGAACGTCGGGATCAACGGAAAGATCGTGGCGCCAGCATCCGCAGCCAAAGACATGTTGCGGATGTGAATTTTATTGAGCGGCGTCTCGCGAATGCACAGAACCAGAGGTCGGCGCTCTTTGAGGCTGACGTCGGCGGCGCGTTCGATCAGGCGCGAGGCTGTGCCATTCGCAATGCGTCCGAGGGTACCGACGCTGCACGGGATCACGACCATCGCGTCGGAAGGATACGACCCGCTGGCCACGTTCGCCCCGATGTCGGTGTTGGATTGCTGCTGAATCTTTGCCGATGGCGCGCCGATGATTTGACGCAGGAGATCGAAGCGGCCTTCGATGGCGAGTTCTTCGGCCATGACGCGCAGGCCGCTATCGGAGGCGATGAAATTCACCGTCTTTACGCGGGAGTCGCGTTCGACGGCGAGCAGGAAATGTTTCAGAAATAAAGATCCACTGGCGCCGGTCGTGGCAACAGTCAAGTTTTCCGGCGCGAGAGGCAAAGTCCGAGCTCCACGAGGCATTGCAAGCGATTTTTTCGCGGCCTCGAAAACTGAGGATAGGGACGCGCGGAGAGCAAGTCAAGGCGGCACGATACACCATTTGTAGAGACGCGGCTTGCCGCGTCTGCGGGTGGGAGCGAATAAATTTTCCGATGGCAAGCACCGGCATCTTACGATCGCGACGCAGCGCCGCCCAACTCCTCGCTATCGCCAGCGTTGAGCGCGATATTCGCGCCTTGGATCACGCCAGCGGACGCAAATACCTGCGCGATTTCCGCGAAGCCTACCGCTCTTACGAAAGGGTCCTCGCACCGGGCGACGTTCGACGCGCCATCGCCGGTGCCGGGACAGTCTTAATCGGCGACTATCATGCCCTGCCCAACTCGCAACGCTCCGTTGCCGCGCTGCTCAGCGGACCGGAACTTCGCCAGCGACCAGTGGTGCTCGGGCTCGAAACTATTTTTTCTCGCGACCAGCACATCCTCGACGAATGGTCGCGGGGAGAGATTGACGAAGGCGAACTGCGCCAGCGCATTCGCTTCGAACTGGATTGGGGATACGACTGGGCTCCGTTTTACGAGCTCATCTCGGCCGCACGCGACCATGGCGCTTTCATCTACGGCCTCGATTGCATGCCTCGCGAGGATTTGCGCAAGATCGGAGCTCGCGACCGGCACGCTGCGGACATGATTGCCGACCTGCGACGCCGCCATCCCGGCGCGCTCGTCATCGTGCTTTTCGGCGAGTCGCACCTTGCGCCCCAACATTTGCCGGCCCTGTTGCAGCAGCGGATTCCCACGGAGCCGGTGCTCACGGTCCTGCAAAATGTCGACGACCTCTATTGGCGCGCCGCTGGAGAAGCTGGCGACCACGTTGAAGCGGTGCAGGTGCGCGAAAATGTTCTCTGTGTATTCAATGCCACGCCATTGGAAAAATACGAAAATTACCGCCTCTGCCTTGACCGCTGGCGGCGCAATGACGGAGATGGGGACGGTGACGGCGGCGCGCCCGATATGGCCCCCACGCTCTATAACCTGATCGAGGGGATGGTCCGCTTTCTCGGCATCGATCAATACTCGCCGCATAACACCACGCAGCCGCGGCTTTTGGTTGATCTGATGCCGGAAGTCTATTCGCACAGCTCAGACGCGCTTCTGCATCGGTTGCTATCGCGCAAAGGATTTAGCGCCGAGCGGCGGCGATCGCTGTTGCGACAGGTTCGCGAACGCGGCAGCGTTTACCTGGCACCGATCAATGCGGTATACGTAAGGCAGTTTCAGATGGCCACTTCAGCCGAGGACGCGACCCGTTTCCTGCATCAGGCATGCCGCGGCTTGCCGAATCTTTTCGGCAAAGGGGCGACCCAGCACGCGGCGGCGCTGGCACGTCCGCTAAATGCCGACGACGCCTTTTACCTGACGGTCTTCGAACATGCGATTGCTTTTTTTGGATCGCGGATTTTGCATCCCGCGCGTCCCGCTCTGCGCGATTCCGATCTCGCGGAGTTGTACGACATCACACGCGAAGACCTCGAACACCAAACTGCTCTCCCCTTTGCCGACGCCGTCGAAGCTCTCGATTTCTTGAGTCAGCGCCGTACCACTCCCGCGCAGGCTCCCGCCTTTACCGGGCGCAAGTACGAGTATGTCGCCGAGCGGCTTGGATATCTCACGGGCACCGACCTCTACGACGCGTACCTCGAAGGCCGGCTCACTACCGCCGCATTGCGAAAACTCTTCCTCACCCACATCGAACAGCCAGGAGTCGCCCGTGAAGCATACGATCAGTTGAGAACGCGGCTGCGCGCGTAGGGACAGCCGCCCTCGGCTGTCCCTACGCCCCGCGCCTCGGAACTGGTGTATTCTCACCCTTCCGATGCCCGACGACATTCCACTGCAATCGCAGATGCCCGACGCGCTCATGCTGTTCGGTTTCTGGTATCGCGCGCTGCCATCGCATCGACTCGGCCGTGGGAATCTGGCCAAGACCATGCTGCTCGAACAGCCGCTGGTCATCGGACGCGACCAGCAAGGCAAAGCGTTCGCCCTGCGCGACACCTGTCCCCATCGCGGGATGCCGCTTTCGTGCGGACACTTCGACGGCGCTCAAATCGAATGCTCGTATCATGGCTGGAGATTCGATGCGCACTCCGGCCAGTGCCAGCTGATCCCGTCGTTGGTGCCCGAGCAAAACTTAAAAGTTGACCGCATTTACGCCGGCAGTTACCCCTGCGAAGAGCGCGACGAATTTATTTGGGTGTACATTCCCGATCCTGGGCCAACCGGCGCAGGATTCTCGAAAGCCGCGCCCGCTCCGACTCCGGCGCCCGAGATTCCAAAATTCAGCGAACATTCTCATTACAAACTCGCTTACCTCACCGCCAACCTGCCCTGCTCCGTCGATCACGGCATCATCGGCTTGATGGATCCAGCGCACGGCCCGTTTGTTCACCAGGCGTGGTGGTGGCGCAGCCAGCATTCGATTCACGAGAAGAAAAAGAATTTCGAACCCATCCCTTACGGATTTCGCATGAGCGCCCACACGCCCAGCTCAAATAGTGCGCCCTACAAGCTTCTGCGCCTCTATGCGGGCGCCGACTCGATTACGACCACCATCGATTTCGTCCTGCCCAACTTGCGTTCCGAAATTATTCGCGCCGGCAAATATTGGTTTTCCAGCCTGACCACCGTGACGCCCATCACCCGCAACCAGTGCCGCATCGATGTCGTCGCCGCTTGGAACCTGTTTCGCTGGATTCCGTTTGGCTCGCAGCTACTGAAATTTGTCTTCGCTAAATTTGTCGAACAGGACCGCCGCACCATGGAGTTGCAGTCGGAAGGGTTAAAACACAATCCACATTTGATGCTGATCGACGACGCCGACCGTCCTGCGAAATGGTATTTCGGATTGAAGAACGCGATGCTCGACGTCAAGAGAAATGGCGGCGAGTTTCGGCATCCGATCAGCGGGCCGGTGACGCTGCGGTGGCGGAGCTGAAAAGAAGAGCTC
>JAYUJG010000431.1:0-2824 GCA_043765355.1 Acidobacteriaceae bacterium
TCGCCAGCACACTGACGACAACCAGCGCCCAAACGCCCTCCCCCGATCATTGGGTCGCAATTCGAGCTGGCCGGCTTTTTGACACGAAGGCGGAGAAGCTGGTCAGCAATCAAGTTGTGCTGATCCATGGCGAGCGCATCACCGAGGTGGGTCCGGCAGACAAGGTGAAAGTGCCAAGCGGCGCCGAGGTGATCGACCTGAGTCATGCCACGGTGCTTCCCGGCCTGATCGATGCGCACACCCACGTCTTCGGAAACGGCCCCGACCTGGAGGCTCAGTTTCTGCACGAGTCTTACCAATACCGAACGCTGACTGCGCTCGCGAACGCGCAGAAAGACATGATGGTGGGCTTCACGACACTTCGCGACCTCAAGACACTGGGCGCGATGTACAGCGACGTGGATCTGCGCAATGCGATCAATCGCGGAGTGGTGCCGGGACCGCGGATGCAGGTTTCCACTCGCGGCCTTCAAGCCACGGGAGGCTTCCTCATGAACGGGTATGCGGACGAATTGGGGCTGCCGATGACGTTGCAAGTGGTGGACTCACCCTGGGCTGCGCGCGCAGCTGTGCGCGATCAGATCGCGCATGGAGCGGACTGGATCAAGCTGTATGCGGCCTACCAGTTTCATTTTTCCGAGGACGGAAAGATGATTGTCCCACCGACATTCACCGCCGAAGAAGTAAACGCAATCGTCGACGAGGCTCACCGCAGAGGCCACAAAGTTTCCTGCCACGCGTTTGGGGGCGAGGGTCTGCACAACTGCATCAATGCCGGGGTGGAATCGATCGAACATGGCGTCGATCTTGACGACGGCGAGATTAAGCAGATGATCGAAAAAGGCATTTATTTGCTGCCCACTTTGTATCACTACCAGCTTGATCGCGAGGAGAACGAGAAAAAATACAATGGACACAGCGTCGCCGAAGTCTCGGAACGGAGTTTTCCGAAAGCTGTAGCGAAAGGAGTGAAAATTGCGTTTGGTTCGGGAGCCGGACCCTTTCCGCATGGCAGCCAAACCAAAGAGTTTGAATACATGGTGAAATTCGGCATGACTCCGACTCAGGCGATTCTGGCGGCGACGACCGGTGCCGCGCAGTTGATGGGATGGGAGGATCGAATCGGATCGCTCGAGGCTGGAAAGTTTGCGGATGTAGTCGCAGTCTTGGGCGATCCAATCGCCGACATCACCGAACTTGAACGCGTGAAGTTCGTGATGAAGGGCGGACAGGTTTATAAGAACGAAATGAAGTAACGAACAGAAGTCGGGGGCAAAGCGGACCACCGAGACTCGAGGAAACTTGAAGACTTACAAAATAGCAGTCATCGAAGGCGACGGCATCGGCCGTGAAGTAGTCCCTGAAGGCATTCGCGTACTGGAAGCTGCGGCGCGTCGTTTCGACATTTCTCTGTCGTGGCAGCATTTCGAGTGGAGCTGCGAGACTTTTCTGAAAACCGGACGCATGATGCCGGAGGACGGCCTGCAACAGTTGCGTCCCTATGACGCAATCTTTCTCGGTGCCGTGGGATACCCCGGCGTGCCCGATCATACTTCGCTGTGGGGTTTGCTGATTCCCATCCGGCGGGCTTTCAAACAGTACGTTAATCTGCGCCCCGTACGGTTATTGGAAGGAATCACGAGTCCGCTCAGCGGACGTAAGGCCGGAGAAATCGACTTTTGCATCGTCCGCGAAAACAACGAAGGCGAATACTCCGAAGTCGGCGGTCGCCTGCACAAAGACACGGACCTGGAGATGGCGATACAGGAGACCGTATTCACGCGGCAAGGATGCGACCGCATCATGACCTACGCGTTCGAACTGGCGCAGTCGCGAAAGAATCATGTAACGTCGGCGACGAAGTCAAACGGGATCGTATTCACCATGCCTTTCTGGGACGAACGGTTCGCCGCCGTCTCCAAAAAGTTTCCGCAAGTTAAGACCGACCAATACCACATCGATATTTTGAGCGCGCACTTCGTGAGTCGTCCCGAGTACTTTGACGTAGTGGTCGGATCGAATCTTTTTGGAGACATTCTGTCCGATCTGGGAGCAGCGGTTGTCGGATCGATGGGCCTGGCACCGTCGGCGAATTTAAATCCGGAACGCGAGTATCCGTCGATGTTTGAGCCGGTTCACGGATCGGCGCCCGACATCGCGGGAAAAAAGATAGCCAACCCAGTTGCGCAAATCTGGTCGGGCGCCATGATGCTCGACCATCTTGGCGAAAAGAAAGCCGCACGCGCCGTCGAAGACGCCGTCTTCAGAGTGCTGGCGCGCCGCGACCCGCTCACACCCGATATTGGTGGCAAGGCGGGTACCGAAGATATGGGTAGGGCGATTGCCGCTGAGGTTACGGTGGCAGCCGCGCAAGCCTGATTCATCGTGGCCTGGCATCGGGATCGACAAAATAAAAGGAGGCTCTTCCGCAATCGAAAGAGCCTCCCTTTTTATTACGGTGGCTAGTTTGACGATCTTGCCACAACTCAGCTCGCGTTTGCAGGCTGCGAAAAAGTTTTCGCAGGGGATAGAATGGCACCTCGGGCGGTGAAGCGCGGACGAATGCAATCACTTCAGGGCACGACTAAAGTCGTGCCCTTCCCGGTTGGCGATTGAGGTCGCAATGTTGCGCCCGCGGTCAGGGAAGCACGCTATAAACGCGCAGTTCCGCCGACTGTTTCTCGTGGTGTGGAACTGCCAGGTAAAAGCGATTCAACTCCGGAACCAGGACGCCTGTCTTCGCGCGAAACGCGGTCGGAATGTGGCCGGTCCGCTCATAGTGACCGGCGTTGGCGGGCTGGAAGACATCGATAAACATCGATCC
>JAYUJG010000432.1:0-2804 GCA_043765355.1 Acidobacteriaceae bacterium
TGCGGAACACTTTCGATCTGGCGGCGATTGCGCTGGCCAAAGAACTTTCGCATCTGCCGGTGCTGGCCGATCCATCGCACGGCACGGGAAAGCAGAGTCTGATTGGTCCGGTTTCGCGGGCGGCCATTGCCGTCGGAGCGGATGGGCTGATTGTTGAAGTGCATCCATGTCCCGAGCGTGCGTTGTCGGATGGGCCGCAGTCTCTCGATCTGGCGCAATTTGAAAAGGTGATGCGGAGTTTGAGTGCGCCGTTGCGCCCGGTGCTGGCGCGGGCATAGTGTCGTTGGGCGCGTGGTCGCGATTGCCAGGTGATTTGCGTTCGTTCGCCTGGGTGGCGCCGCGCTGGGGGCTATCGATTCACATGTTCTCGGCCGCACGAGGGCGAAGACACCCCTTCGGCAAGCTCAGGGCAGGCTTTCGGGACGCTAGCGCTACCGCAGTGCGATGCGCTACTTGCCGGTGCCTGACATCGGTAGTTGTTGCGGGCTGGATTGGTCGGTGTCGGCAATGAAGAGCGTGCCGGTCGTCGCTCCAGTTTCGTCGGGAGAGAATTCTACTTCCACGGCACAACTCTTCCCTACTCCTAATGTTGCTGGGCAATTATTCGAGGAGACGACGAAGTCGTCGCTCACCGTGACTGTGCCCATCGTAATCGCCGACGGATTCTGATTCGTGACTGTGAGCGTCAGCGGGGCGCTTGTCGTGCCGACGGCTTGCGAGCCAAAGACCAGCTTTGCGGGGCTCAATACCACGCCCAGTCCTCGACCAACCAGATCGACGCGCTCGGGGCTGGCGTGGTCGCTGCTCACGACCGTGAGTGCTCCGGGACGCAATGCCGACTCAGAGGGCGCGAACGTAATGTTGATGGTGCAGGTTCCGCCGGACGCCACCGACGATCCGCAATTATTGGTGGCGGTGTAGTCGGTGTTCGCCTTCATCGAGGTGAGGGTGACTGCCGTCGTCCCGACGTTGGTCAAGGTCAGCGGCATGACAGCGGTCGCTCCCAGTGCGACGCCGCCGAAATTCAGCTGAGTGGGCGACAACTCGACGCTGGTGCCAAGCCCGGAAAGAGTGGTCGTCTGCGGACTGCTGCTGTCGCTGTCAGTCACAGTAATTTTCCCGGTTCTGGCACCGGTGCCGTTGGGAGTGAAGGTGACGCAGATGCTGCATGCCGCGGTGCAACTTCCGTCGGTGCTTTGCGGATTCAGAACGGCACCGGCGGTGCAATACGTCGCGTTTCCAGTGGAGCAGTCGGTGACCGGCGTGCAACTTTGCCCGGAGGTTGAAAACTGCGGGTTGTTGCTGGTAATCGAATCGAGGGTGAGCGCGGTAAGGCGGGAGTTGTAAATGTCCAGGCGGCGGGTCACGGCCGTGCCCGCGACTCCCTTAACGGCGGTGCCCATGTGCAGCGTTGTCGCGGAGACCAGCGGACACTGGCGCGGCGTCAGGATAAATGGCGGCAGCGGCGTCTGATTGAAGTTGAAGCTGTCGGTGATGTCGTTGGCGTTGGCGTCGCGCGCGCTGAGCGCGGGCAGCCCGAAGCGCTCTTCGATGAATTTCAGTACCGAGGAAAATTCGTACTGCGTGGTCGAGACAAATCCCTTTCGCGCGTAAGGAGAAATTACCAGGAGCGGAACGCGCGGCCCCAGCCCAAACGCGTCGTCGTGAGGAGGCGCGACGTGATCGTAATCGCCGCCGAAATCGTCCCAAACTACAAACACCGCAGTCGATGCCCACAGCGACGGGTTATTCATTAGGGCGTTCAACTCCGTGACGCTCGCGTTCTCTCCCTCGCAAGTGCTGGCTTCGGGGTGCTCGCTTTGCCAGAACGGAGTGATGATCCAACTGACCGAGGGCAGACGATTGGCCTGGACGTCGGAGATGAAGTTGGAAGGGTCAACGACTTTACTCCAATCCGGTCCGTTCCTCACATCGCTGATGGCGTTGAAGGTCGACCAGATGTAGCCGGGATCGGTGCTCGGAGGAGCGTAGTATTTCCAGCTCACGCCGGCGTTGTCGAGAGTTTGCGCCATCGTGGTGACGCCGCTGAAACAAGGAGGCTGGGCGGTGATGATGCCGTTCGGTTGCAGGATGTGGACCAGTTCCTGGTCTTCTTCGGTGTTTGGGCCGTCGCATCCCCAGCTGTGGGTTTGGAGTTGATGAAAGGGATTATCGATCACGCCAAACGAGTCGGCGGCGATGGTGTAGAGGTGGTTGGGAAAGCTGGGTCCGTGGAGGGAAGAAAACATGTTCGCGCCGAGGGCGAAATTGTGGGCGTAGGCGAAATAGTTCGGGACGTCGGCCGCAGTGAACTGACGGCAGGCGAGGAGGTCGCCGGTTTCATCTCCGCTGGAACCGCCGCCCAGTCCGATCAGATCAAATTGGTCCATTTTGCCGTTATCCATGGCGAGGATCGCGCCCGCGTATCCGTGGTCGATGTCGTGAGGATAGCGGTCGGGGGCGCGGCCTTCTGGCACGACCTGCCCGGTCGAGAGCTTGCAGGTCTTGGCGCCGTATTTGGTGTTGAAGGCACCGAACATATTGTCGTAGGTACGGTTCTCTTTGATAAGGAAGATGACGTGGCTGATTTTCTGGATGCCGGTGGCGGGAGGGTTCTGTACTTGGCTCGCGGCTAAAGGCACCAGGGCCAAAACCGACGCCAACCCAAAGATCGGGGTGGCAAACGAGCGAAGGTAAGGAAAACGCATGTGGCCTCCTGGCCAGATCAAAAACCTGAATGAGAGCAGACGTAATAATGGCTAGGATGCTAGCCGCGAGTCAAATGGGGCGTCATTGTAAATAAG
>JAYUJG010000433.1:0-5163 GCA_043765355.1 Acidobacteriaceae bacterium
AATGATGGCGGGAATGGCGGCGGCTCCGGCTGTGAGTGCAACTCCGTTGAGAAAATCGCGACGCGTGATCGTCGCGCCCATGCCAAGTTCTCGGTCCCGCTTCGCTGAATCAAATTCGTCCGCCACTAAGCCCTCCGGCGAGGCAGTGTATCACTCTAACGGCGCGATTACCCGTTCTGGCGGCGTGGAGAGGCCGTCTCAACGCTCGAAAACGCGGTGATTGCAGGCACATCATCCCAAAACGAAGTATTCGGATCGATGGCCGCAACACCGATACGACCCGCCGCTGCAGTCCCCTCTTCGCCGACCCAGGCAACGCGGAACTGTTCCTTCTTGTGAAGTCGTGCGAGAGAAACCACGTCGCCCTGCCCAAGTACGCCGTGGATGCCACCCAGCAGGGCACCACGGCGGCTGACATTGAGGGTCATCACTCTTTGGTCCAGCGGACGTCCGCTGACATCGGTTCCAGCCAGCAGCACGGGCAACGCGATAGCAATGCGCGGGTCCCGTCGAGTGCCCTGCCGTTGCGCTCGCAGATCGCTCAGAAACCGTTCCGCGGGCAACTCCGTGGCTGAGCGAACCAATTCCAGAAGCGCATCGGGCGATTCGGGGTCCTGCGCCGCGCCTGGATTCGGGTTGGGCCGGGCCATTTTTTTGTCTTCCTTTGCCCCAGGCTTCCGGCCTTCCTTGCGCCCCACAAAAATTCGCGGGACTTCCTGATTTCCAGTCAGGTGCCCGATCAATTCCTCCACTTGGGTGCGCAGTTCGCTCGCATCGGCTCCGGTAAACTCGACGCCCATTCCGGTTTGCGGGTGCGCTACGCGCACCAGTCCGTCGAGCAGGCATTCTGCGTTTGACGAGCGAATACTTAGCACGACCGGAGTATCGGCGGGAAAGGGCTCCGCCGTTTCGAGGTAGCAGGCACCCGCGCTGATGTCGGTTAACCGCCAGCGGCTCGGACGCACGGGCTTGGAGGGCGAGATCGGTTCTTTGACTGTATCGTCTTTGTGTTCACCGTGAGGCCGGGGTTCTCGGGCTGCCGGCGCGCTCTCTTCGATTCTCCAATCGGTGGGCGCATATTCGATTCCCCAGAAATTACCGGGAACTTCCAGTTCCAGGCCAATGAGCCAGGTTTCGGGATCGCCGCCGAGTGGAACCACTTCCGCGACTCGGGCCGTGGTGTGGCGTTTTGCCGACACAATTTCCAGTCGTATCTGAATGCCCTGCGCGAGCGCGCGCGGAACGATCAATCCGCAGCCATGGGCATTCACCAGCGTTGTATGGCATCGTTCGGAAAAGGGCGCAGCGGCATCGAGGCTGGTAATCAGCACTGGAACTTCGAGCGGCAGCCGGGTGCTGCGCCGAATCGCGTGTTGTGATTTTTTAGAAGAGCCCATAGGGTCAGCAGGCAAAGATTGCCTCGGCGGGGCTACATCAGTTGGAAGCCCCATGCCGATAGTTCTGGAGACACCGATCCACCGACTATGCTAGATCACTTAAAAGCACTGGGCACGCAATTTCGCCGCCCCCGTTTCCAGTTCGACACTAGCGGTGGAAGACGATTTGTACGATGGAGGAAGGACCTGGCCGGGCGGGGGCACCCGGCGCTCCACCAGAAGATCAACTTTTCGGCTACGAGATTTTGATCCCGGAATCGGCCACTTGAAAGGCAACCTTGTGGGCGCCGTCGCAGAAAGGCTTGTTGGCGGAAGCTCCACAACGGCATAGAGAGAACGCCGTTTTTCCAGTCAAATCGAATTTGTTGCCATCGGCATCGACCATTTCGACAATGCCGTTGGGATCGTCCACGCGCAAAGGACCGTTCTTGCGCACCGTAATCGTGACTTGCGCCATGCCACCTCCAGAGAATTTGTATCGCTTCCAAACTATCGTACGGGAGAGCAAGTTGCCAGTGCTCAAGCCATCTCTTAACCAGTTTCGACGATCGCCTGTCAGCTAGCGCCAGCGATCAACCAACTCCCACCAGGTCAACTTCGCCCACTCATCGAAAGTGGTCTTGGCCCATTCGCGGTTGGTCCACCACTTTTCGCCGAATTCTCCCGGGTTGCGGGCCGCGGCTACGCTGATTTGGTATTGCGGCAAGCGATGGCGAAGGATCATCAAGGCGCGTCGAGTGTGGAATTCAGAAGTCACGATCAGAACCCGATGCGCTCCCAACGGTTGCAGGCATCGGTCGATGTCGTTGGACTCGGCGTTGGTAGAGAGTCCGAAGATCGGACACACCGAGACGCTGTTGGCTTCAGGAAGAGTGCTGGCGTACTTGCGCGCAACGTCGATCAGTTGCTGGTCATAGATCAGATTTCGATCTTCGGCATCCAGAAACACATGCGGTGCCATGCCCTGGCGCAGTAGTTCCAGAGCGCGTTTCGGACGAACATTGGTTTCTCCGGCCAGCACCACGATAGCGTCGGATTTTTGCGGTTCGTCGACCACAAAAAAGCGGGCCGCCTGACTCGCGAGCGCAACAATGACTACCAGCAGCGCTAACAATATTTGGAAGGGTCGCATGTTGAGTGGCAGATTGCCGCTGTCTGAATATTACTAAGGAAACCGCGGCGCGGGCGAATTCGATTACCCCGGTAATCAAGATCGCTAGCGGCCCTGTAACCATTGGGTGAAAATCGCACAAAGCACGACGAAGAACACACGATGGCACGGGTCAATCGCGACTTCCGATGCTAAAATTATGGCTGCCCTATGAATACTCAACTCACCGCTTCGTCCCTCATCACCGACCTGAAGAGCCGCATTGACACGCGCAAGGCTAAGATCGGAATCATCGGCCTCGGCTATGTCGGATTGCCCCTGGCCCTGCTCTACAGCGAGCAGAAGTTTGCCGTCACGGGGTTCGATATCGATCAGCGAAAGATCGACACCCTCGCCAGCGGAGGCACATACATTTTTCGCATCACGCCCCAGGAGATTGCGGCGGCCAAGGCCAACGGCTTCAAAGCCACGGCCGACTATTCGCAGATCACGGCGATGGATGCGATTATCATCTGCGTTCCCACACCGCTCAACGAATACCATGAGCCCGATCTCAGTTACATCACCAACACAGCGCATGCAGTGTCGCCATATCTGCGCGCTGGTCAGATCGTGATCCTCGAAAGCACAACTTACCCAGGCACCACCGAAGAAGTCCTGATTCCGATTCTTGAAAAAGAAAACAAGGCTGGCCTGAAATGTTCGCGGCAGGGCGCGGCTGGCGATAAAGAGATTTGGGTGGCCTTCTCGCCCGAGCGCGAGGATCCGGGCAACACGCAAGTGGCGCGCCACGATATCCCGAAAGTGATTGGCGGACTCGATTCCCAGGCTAGCGAAATTGCGGCCGCGCTCTACGGCTCCATTTTTCGTCGCACCGTTCTCGTCTCGTCGCCCGCCGCAGCCGAAATGACCAAGCTGCTGGAAAATATCTACCGTTGCGTCAACATCGCGCTGGTCAACGAACTGAAGATGCTTTGCCTGCGCATGGATCTCAATATTTGGGAGATCATCGACGCGGCCGCCACCAAGCCTTTCGGCTTCCACGCGTTTTATCCCGGACCCGGCCTCGGCGGACACTGCATTCCAGTCGATCCGTTCTATCTTTCATGGAAGGCCAAAGAATTCGACTTCCGCACGCGCTTCATCGAACTGGCCGGCGAAATCAATGTGGCCATGCCGTATCACGTCATCGCTTCCACTATCTCCGCGCTCAACCGCCAGAAAAAGGCGATCAATGGATCGAAGATTCTGATTCTGGGCGTTGCGTATAAAAGAGACATCGACGATCTCCGCGAGTCGCCCGCGCTTACAATTATCGAGCTGCTGCAAAAAGAGGGAGCCGTGGTCAGTTACAACGACCCGTATTTCCCGTTCGTTGGCCGCGGCCGCAAGTACGACCTGCAGATGAAATGTACCCCGCTCGAAAACCTCGGCCAGTACGATTGCGTGCTCATCGTCACCGATCACACCGATTACGACTACAAGAAGATCGTCAGCGAGGCCAAGCTCGTGGTCGATTCGCGCAACGCCACCAAGGGCATCAAGAGCGACAAGATCGTGCACTGCTAGGCTGATGTGGCGCGGACACTCTGTCCGCGAAGCCCTGACACCGGAACAAGCTCGAAAGGCGGCATGCCAGTCGTGCCGCTTTTTTCTTTTGGCTGATCGCCGGCGGAGTTGTTAGCCGCTCCCCTGCGTCAGAACTCCAGCCGTGTGCTAGTATTTCGCGTTACGCGGTGTAGCGTGCGGGTGGCGCGCTGCATTGAAGCGGTGTGCCAATGACGGTGCGTCGATGAAAGATACGCTCGGGATCCTGCTCGCCGGAGGCGTCGGCGAGCGCCTGTATCCGCTGACTCGCGACCGCGCCAAGCCAGCCGTAACCTTTGGCGGCATCTATCGCATTATCGACATCACCCTTTCCAACTGCGTGAACTCCGGCCTGCGTCGCGTCTATATCCTCACACAGTACAAGGCGCTGTCGCTGAACCGTCAAATTCGCGAAGGCTGGAATATTTTCGGCCGGGAAATCGGCGAATTTATCGAAATTCTTCCGCCGATGAAACGGGTTAGTGAAAACTGGTATATGGGGACGGCCGACGCGGTCTATCAGAACATCTACTCCATCGGTTCCGAGCAACCAAAGTACGTGATCATTCTTTCCGGCGATCATATCTACAAAATGAATTACGAGCGCATGCTCAAGCAGCATGTGGACGCCGGCGCCGACGTCACGGTTGCCACACTGACGACCGATCCCGCCGAATGCCGCCACTTCGGCGTCGTCGATATCGATCACGAGCATCGCATCGTAGGTTTTCTGGAGAAGCCGCAACAGACCGAGTTGCGGTCGCCCTACGATGCAACGAAAATTTCTGCGTCGATGGGCATCTATATTTTCAACACCGACGTGCTCATACCGGTGCTGCTCAAAGACGCGGAGGATCCGGAATCCAGTCACGACTTTGGCAAGAATATTCTGCCAAAAATGCTGGATGACTACCGCGTCTTCTCCTTCAACTTCGTCGATGAAAATAAAAAGGAAGCGCTCTACTGGCGCGACGTGGGCACGCTCGAAGCCTATTACGAAGCGAACATGGACCTGGTTTCGGTCTCTCCGGTTTTCAATCTTTACGATGAGGCTTGGCCGATCCGCAC
>JAYUJG010000434.1:0-8596 GCA_043765355.1 Acidobacteriaceae bacterium
GGCGACCTGCTCTTCACCGCAGTCCTGTTCGGCGTCCCCGTCCTGGCCGCCGCCATCGCCAACTCCGACAAGCCCCAAAATATAGCCGCCGCCTAGATAACGCCCTAAAAGCTCCTCACGTGTGGTGACGGGGATCTGCCCCGTTCAATCCTGGACCGCGCTTCGTCCGTCGCCACACCCACCATCCCGCCACCAACCCCGCCACTCCCACCAGAATCGCCACAAAATGGTGCGCAAACAAATTCCCCGTCACCGTCACAATCTCCGGACCAAACCAAAACGTCAGCAGCGCCTCAATCAGAAACCGCACAAACCGCCCCGCAAAAATCGCCAGCAGAAAATGCCAGAAATTCATCTCAAACGCCGCCGCCGCCAGCACCACAATCTTGAACGGCATCGGCGGCGGCAACATCGCCGGAAACATCAGCGCCCAGAATTCATGCCGCTCAAACGATGCGTGAATCTTTTCAAATCGCTCCGGCGACATCCGCTTCCGCAACAACATTTCGCCGCCCAGATATCCGATCACATAGAGAACGATGCTCCCCAGCGCCGACCCCGCCGAAGCCAGCAGCACATACATCAAAAACCGCGAACGATCGTTGTAGACATAACCGACAAAAATCGCATCCAGCGGCAGCCCCATAAACGACCCGTCCACCGCCGCAAATGCCAGCATCCCCCACGGCCCAAGAGGCGCAAGCACATGCCGGATCCACTCCCCGTATGCCCGCAAAAAATGTTTGATCTGGTTCACAAAGATAGGAATAGTTTACGCGAGGAAAACAGTCACTAGCCCTCATGCTCCGTCCGCCCCGCCAGCAGCTCCAGCGCATGCGGCAGCAATTCCATCACCGCCTCCAGCGACTCCACCGCTCCCGCCGGACTCCCCGGCAAATTCAGCACCAGCGTCGTCCCGCGCACCCCGCACACCGCGCGACTCAGCGCCGCGAACCGCGTCTTCTTCGCCCCATGCAACCGCATCTGCTCCGCCATCCCCTCCACCAGCCGCTCGCACACCGCAACCGTCGCTTCCGGCGTAACATCCCGCGGAGCCAGTCCCGTCCCCCCCGTAGTCACCACCAACCGCGCCGACCGGCACAATTCAATCAGCTTTTCCTGAATCGCACCGCTTTCATCCGCCACCACGCTGCGCACCACCACTTCAAACTTCCGCCGCTCCAGCGCCTTCGCCACCGCCGGCCCAGACAGGTCCACCTTCTCTCCACGCGAACACGAATCGCTCACCGTCAACACCGCCGCCCGCACTCCATCCGCCTTCTGTGTGATGACCATTTCCGTGTCCGATTGGAAAACCTGCGACTCGATACCAGCCGCGGAGCGGCACCATTCGTTAGCCCAGCGCGTCAGCGCTGGGAACGCGTCAAGAAAAAATCAGAGTCCCGTAGAAACGCCACTCTCACCGCGCCCTACGTATCCAGCAAAACATCTTCGCCGTCAGACGCCGCATCCCGCTGCGCCTCATCCAGCAGCCGCAACCCTTCCATCAACAGCCCCTGCGTGTTCAACGTCGTCGTCTCCT
Source organism: Acidobacteriaceae bacterium (assembly GCA_043765355.1). Lineage (GTDB taxonomy): Bacteria > Acidobacteriota > Terriglobia > Terriglobales > Acidobacteriaceae > Acidiflorens. The sequence continues at coordinate 1,544 of JAYUJG010000434.1, forward strand.
GCGAAGACTTCCCATTGAAATCAACCTGAAAATTTCCATCCGTCCAGCGCAGCACTTTGAAAACCGCCTCATCTCCCATTACCGGACCATACACCGCGTGCTTCGCCTGACCCTGGCTGAAATAAATCTCGCACTTGTCATCGCCATTGGTCATCGTGAGCAGGCAGCTCTTGCGCCCCATCTCGAGCGACTGCACCAGATCAATCACGTTCATCTGCGACAAACTCCCGCGCAACACGCCATCGGTCGACGCCGCCTTGCTCAACTTCTCCAGCGCAATCCGGTCCACCACGCGCTTAATCTTGTGCACGGCATCTTTGAGGAAAAAAGGCTTTTCCAGATAATCTTCAATCGGATCCTGCATCGACAGCCGCTCGCTGATGTCCGCTTTGCTTGCCATCAGGATCACCGCGATACTGGCCGTTGCGGGCCGGCTCTTCAATTTTTCCAGCAATTGCCGCCCGTCCATCCCCGGCATCCGATAGTCGCAAATCATCACGTCCGGCAGATCGTCGACCGCCTTCAACAACGCGTCGGCCGCATCGCTGGCAACCGCCACCTCGCCCAGCGCCGCCAGCGCCTGCTGCAGCATCCCGAGCACCATCGGGTTGTCGTCCACCAGCAGAATTTTGACATTACTCGCCATAAAACTTATTCCCGCTCAGCGCAACTTCGCTCGACCCCGCCGGTATTCCCCGCTCTTTCCGCCCGACTTCCGCTCCAACCTCACTTCGCGGATTTCAATCCCCTTATCCAGCGCCTTACACATGTCATACACCGTCAGCGCCGCCACGCTCGCCGCGACCAGCGCTTCCATCTCCACGCCCGTCTCCGCCGTAGTCTTCACTTTTGTCGCAACAGAAACGCCATTCTCGCACACGCGTAGAGTCACAGCAATGTGCGACAGGGCCACCGGATGGCACATCGGAATCAACTCCGAAGTCCGCTTCGCCGCCATGATTCCCGCCGTCCGCGCCACCTCCAGCGGATCCCCCTTGGGATTCGCGGGCAATGCGCGCAACACCTCCGGCGACATCAGCACGAACGCACTCGCCTCCGCCTCGCGCACCGTTCGCGCCTTCGATGACACATCCACCATCACAGCCCGCCCCTGAGCGTCATAGTGGGAAAGATGGCCGGAAAGATGGCCGGAAAGAGGCTGGGAAAGAGTCCGGGAAAGCGACCGGGAAGCCGGGCGGGAAGCGCCACGGAGAACTTTTTTTGGCATGTGGTTTTATCCGCGAATGAAATTTCCCACCAGCTTTTTGCCCTCGTCCGTCAAAACGCTCTCGGGATGAAACTGCACCCCTTCGACGGCGTATTTCTTGTGCCGCAGTCCCATGATGACTCGCGTTCCGTCTTTGTCGAACGTCCAGGCGCTGACCTCAAGCTCGTCTGGGAGACCTTTCTCGGCCACGATCAGCGAGTGGTAGCGAGTTGCGGTCATGGGTGATGACAGGTCGCGGAAAATGGTCTTGCCATCGTGTTCGACCTGGCTGGTCTTGCCGTGCATCACGTTCCTGGCGCGGACCACCTCACCGCCAAAGGCCGCGCCAATCGCCTGGTGCCCGAGGCATACGCCGAGCACCGGAACGGTGTCGCAATTTTTGCCTGGGACTCCGCGCCCGGTCTGCCCGGCAAAATGGCGAATCAATTCAATGCTGATGCCGGCTTCCTGCGGAGTGCACGGCCCGGGAGAAACTACGATGCGTTCGGGACGCATTGCTTCGATCTCCCCAATGGTCACTTCGTTGTTCCGGCGCACTTCAACCTTCGCGCCCAGTTCGCCGATGTACTGGACCAGGTTGTAAGTGAACGAATCGTAGTTATCGAGGACGAAGACCACACGGTCATTCTAAACCCAGGTTTCAAGGTTTCAGGGTTTCAGGGTTTCAAGGTTTCAGGGAAAAAACAAAGACGCGAATTCGAGCAGAGCAGAATCATTGAAACTTTGAAACCTTGCCACTTTGCCACCTGACACCTTGTTCTTGACAGCCTTGCCGCTCCTTGACATGCTTACAGGCGATTCCGGCAAGTCTTTGAAACCTTGAAACTTGGCAACCTTGAAACTTGGCTCTTAAGGAGGCGCAATGGCAGAGACCCAGCATGACCATGACAAGGATAAAGATAGTGACAAGCGCGCGACGCGGCGCTTCGCTCTTCGTCTCCCGGTGAGCGTCCGCTATGGCGAGAAGGCGGAGGAGCATGCGGCGCAGACTCGCGACGTCAGTGCCCGCGGCATCTGCTTCTTTGCCGATTCCGCCATCCAGGCCGGTTCGGCGATTGATTTCACTCTGACCCTGCCGCCTGAGATTACCTTGACGGAGAGCATTCGCGTTCGCTGCAAAGGCCGCGTGTTGCGGGTTGAAGGGGGCGCTCCGGCTACCAAAATGGCGGTGGCCGCGGTCATCGACGAATACGAATTTCTTGCCGACTCCCACTAAACTTCGCGCCGCTGGCGTCTTTTCTCGTTCCTTCCCGCCAGAGTTTCATCGCTGTCCGGCAAACTGCGAACCACAGAGGACAAGGACACAGCGGACAGGGGTTCACGGGGAATAATCGGACTTCTATTTTTCTCAACTGCCTCGGCGCTTCTTCGTGCGTCTTTCTCCTTCCAACCTGCCAGTGATATCGTGGCTGTAATACTCGAGCGCTTTTGTGAAAGACTTCCAGCCGAATCTTCGGTCCCGGCAATTGCTGTCTCGCTCCGGTTTTCGGGCGAATTTGCACGCCGTCATCGCGCGAGCAACTCCCTCCGCATTCGAAACTCTCGTCCCCGCCTTCACGATCTTCCTCGGAATCGTCGTTGTTCTTATTGCAATCGCGCCTCCGCTGCTCCATTCGCAAACGCCCGCTGCGCCTCCCTCGCGCACGCTCATTAAGCCGCGCCCCGATCCTGCCGCCGCCGGCAAGAGCGCGGCGATCAAGAGCTTTCGCATCGTGCAGGAAAAAGATGGACCCGCGGTTGAGATTCTTTCGACCAAGCCCCTCGTACCGGCCATTCAGGCCATCGGCAATCCCGATCGACTGGTGATCGATCTGCCGAATGCGCATCTGGAAACCACGGAGAAGCGCATCAATGTCCAAGCCGATCAGATCACCTCGATACGCGCCGATCAGTTTCAGCAGAATCCTCCGGTCGCGCGCGTGGTTGTAGATCTGCAGGCGCCGCGCGCTTTCACCTGGGACGCTGCCGGAAATCGCCTGGTCGTCCATCTCGGCAAAAATCCCGGACAGGCCGGGAACTCGCCATTTCAGCAGCCGACCACCGTCAGCCTGACTCCCGGGCAACCGTCGGTCGTCGCCGCCGTGCGCGCCGCCGGACCTCTCGCACTATCCGGCAACAACGGAAACAACGGAGCCCTCGGTTCCTCAATCGCTGCCGGACCCGATACTGCCATTCTCAAACTGTCGAGCGGCGGCGAAGTGCATGTTTGCCCTGGAACCACCGTGTCGCTCACTCCTTCGCAGAATCGCCACAACCTGATGTTCAGCATGAACTCCGGCGCCATGGAAGCGCACATCGCTCTCGACGCCTCTTCAGATACCGTGATGACCCCAGACTTCCGCATTCTGCTTGTCGGGCCGGGTGAGTTTCACTACGCCTTTAGCGCCGACAATCAGGGCAACACGTGCGTGCGCGCCCTCCCGGGCAACACCGCGTCGGCCATGGTTTCGGAGATGATCGGCGATCGCACCTATCAAGTGAAGGCGACCGACCAACTCGTGTTTCGCTCCGGGCAACTGGATCGAGTGGATATGGCGGTCCCGCTGGAGTGTGGATGTCCGCCGCCGCGCGATCCTCCGATGCGCGCCACTAGCGATCTGCCGCAGCAGAACTCCGCGCCCGCCAAGAGCAATGCGATGCCGCCCGTGGACGCGAGCCCAGCACCGACAGTGGACGCGGCTCCGGAGAACGCGCCTTCGACCGAGGCCAAAGCAATGGCGGTGCCGTCTGATCCTTCCGCAGCGCAGGGCGAACTTCATGTGCAGGTGGAAGCGCCATTCGTGTTCCACCCCACTGGGCCGGCACCGGTGCCGGTTGAAGATGTGCGCGCGCTCCCGCTCGACTCGCGTGGCCCAACAACCCCGCCAGCCGTGGCGGCACCGCTTCCTCCACCGGCGAACCAGGCTCCGAAACTCGCAGGCGCGAATTCCTCGCCAGCGAATCACACCGCGGTGCGCGGGTTCTTTAGAAAGCTCGGCGGATTCTTTGCCTCGCTCTTCCGCTGAGATCGCGCCCGCTCCGCGCATTGCTCCAAAATCGCCGGCACTTCATTCAGCGCGCGATTGGAATATTCGCCCGTCTTCCGCCGGAACTCGGCAAACGTCGCGCTCTCGAGCAGGCGTTCCACGGCGGGACCAATTCTCTTGAAGCTCGGTACGACGATTCCATAGCCTTTTTCCGTCACCCATTCCGCGTTGTAGCGTTCTTGCGGCAATGTTGCGGAATTGCATTCGACGATTACCGGCAGATGAAACTGCAGCGCCTCCGAGATCGATCCAGGTCCCGGTTTTCCAACAAAGAAGTCGGCCAGCGCCATGTAGTATTCGACGTTCTGCGCGAATCCCACCACGGCGATCGGCTTTTTTGTCGCCAGCTTCTTCAGTTGGGCGGCGAGTTTTTCATTGTGTCCGCATATCAGAATCAACTGAACGCCGCTGGCCGCTTCGTTGAGCCTCCGCGTAATGTCGATCATCACCTGCGATCCGTGCCCTCCGAAAAGGACGATGCCCGTCGGACAATCCGCTTCCAGCCCGAGCTTCTTTCTTTCAGCGACACGATCGACGGAAATCTTTTCGTAAAACTTCGGCTTCAGGATCATTCCCGATGTCAGGAAAATATGATCGGCGGGAAGGCCCAAGTTCAGCGCTTGCTGCCGCGCGCGCTCGCTGCCGGCAATGATGTACTCCGACTCGCGTTCCATCCAGAAATGCGGCGGGTAGTCGGCCAGATCGGTGATCAGAGTGACGAACGGGGTTCGTGTGCCAGATGTTTTTTCCTCAATCGGACGCACGCTCTCGGCGATCTCGCGATTGAAATGCGGAATCACCGAGAGCGCCAAATCCGCGGGATGCTGTGCCCAGTGCGCGCGCAGCAGTTTGACGATCGCAGAGTGGTACGCGCGGATCGTGCCTTTCAGTACCACCAGCAGTTGCGGCGTGAACCGCGTCCAGCCCTTGCGCAGAATCACGTTGTACGTGTCTTGAATGCGCAGGCCGGTGGCGCGGCGAATCAGGTCGAGCGGGTCGAGCAATTCCTGAATGTCGAGAAGCGTGACGTCCCACGGCTCTGCTTGGGTGCAGAGCCTCGCCTTGAGGGCGTCTGCGGCGCTTTTGTGTCCACCGCCGGCGTGGTGGAAGACGATGGTCAGTTTGCGCAAAAAATCACCTGCCTCGGGCTTTGAGCTTCAGAAGTTGTGCCTCAGCGCGCAGCACGCTCGTATTCGCCATCTCGGAACACACTGTCATTGTCATTTTCATTTTCATTTTCCTCGCCCGCGGATTCCGCCGATTCGAAGCCATTTCGTTCTTCGCCACCGTCGCCATGATCACCGTCGCCGTTCATGGCGTCGGCTTGCTCGACATACTCGTGAATCCGGACCCCCTCTTCACCGACGGTGATATACGTGGGGCGGGCGTCAATCCAGGCTCCGCTATTGAAATAGTCGACGCCGTGCTCGTGGTCGCGCTGCTCCATGGCCGCGTGAGTGTGGCCGCAAAATATGCGTGCGGCCTGATGATGACGGCCATGGGCGAGGGCACCCTCCGCGACTTTTTCAGAGAGACGCTGCCAGCGCGTTCCCAGCCGGTCGAGAAAACGCGTCAGCGATTTATTTCTTGTATCCCACTTTTGCAGTTGCAGGTAGGGCAGCGTGCCGAACCAATAATTGAAGCGAACATTCTTCACCACGAACGTGTCGAACTGATGCCCGTGCACCGCAATGTGGCGCAAGCCCCGATATTCCCATTGATATTCCTGGTACACCCGTATGCCCACCAGATGAGACATAATTTCGGTCAGGCCGTGGTCGTGATTGCCTTCGACCCACACCACTTCGACTTGACGCTTGGGATTCGAAAGTTTGCGAATGAAGCTGAGAAATTTCCAGTGCTCTTTTTTCAAGCGTCCGAAATTCAGGTCGGCAAAAATGTCGCCAAGCAGAATAAGGCGGCGATATTTATTTTCGTGAAGCACGCGCAACGCGTCCCGCGCGCGGCTCATGTCCGCGCCCAGGTGCAGATCCGAGAGGATCAGCGTGTCGTAGATTTGATGTGCCACGACCGGCGTCGCCACGACTTCGATTGTCGCTGGAGTGTGTTACGAGGTGATGAATTCGATATCGCCAGAAGACTGGGGGTAACCGGTCAGTAACCTGAGCATCGCACTCAATCACGGCGTGAATGGCTTGTCCGGCCCCGTGTCTCGCTCTTGCGAAAAGTGTGCAAGCGCGACGCAGTCAGTGCGTTGGCGGCACGTATTCGGCGGGACGCGCCGACCCTTCGCCGAAGAAAAATTGCTCCATCTGTTTCACAATCACTTCCTGATCCTGCTTCCGTGCCGGGTTCAGGCGATATTCGTTCAGCAACATTTTGCAATGCTCCATCCACTGGCCCCACGCCTGTTGCGAGACGTTTTCGTAGATCTTTTTCCCGAGCTCGCTGTCGAAGGGTGGCTCGGGAAGCCCCGGCAATTCCTGTTTCAACTTTGCGCAGAACACTTTGTAATCGGACATAAATTTCTTCTGAAATTATCGCACACGACCGCCGGCTTCACCGGGTGCGGGCGCAAAGAGTCGGCCGCAATTTCAGAATTTCGTGTCGTTTTGCCCCAAGCTCGCCCGGACCACCCAGGCACGTACTACACCAAAATCGTCCCCCCCTCGAAATACCTATTGACAAATTACATACGAATGGCAATATCTTGTGGTAGGACATCTACTCATACAAGTTGTTGAGTAGTTCGGGCATCAAGGTGCCCTGTCGAGAACCTTGGGAGAACAAATCGTTCAAACGGAGGAAATACTTCATGGCAACCAAGAAGAAAGCCGC
>JAYUJG010000435.1:0-2185 GCA_043765355.1 Acidobacteriaceae bacterium
AAGAATGAATTTCGCGCTCGGCCTGGCTGCCGGAAAAATACGCGGGGTAAAAATCGATTCGGCCACTGGAACCTCGGCCACCGAACCAATCGACGCCCAACAAGCGCTGGCCACTCAGGAAAATTCGCTGCTGTCGGGCGATGTTTCCCGGCAAACGCACGATACCATCAGCAAGCAACTGGAAGACCCGAAGATCACCCAGCGACGACTGGATGATCCAAAGCGCGCGCCAAACCTGGCTGCGATTACGGGATTGATTTTGGGATCGCCAGAGTTTCAGAGGAGATAGCTGTGGGCTTTGAGCCTTGAGCTGCGAGCAAGCAAGAATCGATTGCTCATGGCTCAAAGCGCGCGGCTCGAAGCCAAGGAGTCATCATGTCCATCAATCGCAGAATATTTCTTCGCAACGGAGCGCTAGCCGTAGTCGGAACCGCGACCCTGCCGAGCTTTTTAACCCGCGCGGCATTTGGAGCCGCCGACCCTGGCCTTCGCAACAAGCGCCTGGTCGTGATCTTCCAGCGTGGCGCCGCCGACGGACTCAACATCGTCGTGCCGCACGGCGAGGCGAGTTACTACTCCATGCGTCCGACCATCAACATCCCAAAAAAATCGGCTCTCGACCTCGACGGCTTTTTCGGATTGCATCCAGCAATGGCCTCGTTCGAGCCGCTCTGGAAGCAGAAGCATCTCGCCATCGTCCACGCCACCGGATCGCCCGACCCCACACGATCGCACTTCGACGCGCAAGATTTCATGGAATCCGGCACGCCCGGAATCAAAGTCACCGATGACGGCTGGCTGAACCGAGCGCTCCACGACCTTCCCGCGGACAAGTCAGCCTTCCGCGCCATCGCGCTCGGGCCGTCGCTGCCGCGGATTCTCTCTGGCAAAGAGCCGGCGGTCGCGGTGAACAATGTGAATGACTTTTCCGTTGGCGGCAAAAATCCCAACGCCGCGCCGATGTCGAACACCTTCGAAGCCATGTACGACCACTCCGTAGACACCGTGTTGCACGGCACCGGCCAGGAGACCTTCGACGCAGTAAAAACGCTGAAGGCCGCCGATCCCGCGCATTACACGCCGGCGCTGAACGCAAATTATCCCAAAGGCCGCTTCGGCGACAGCCTGAAGCAACTTGCACAACTAATCAAAGCAAACCTGGGCGTACAAGTAGCCTTCGCCGACATCGGAGGCTGGGACCACCACGTCAACGAAGGCAGCACACAAGGCCAGATCGCAAACGTGCTGGGAGATTTCTCGCAATCGATCTCCGCCTTCTGGACCGACCTAGGCGATCTCGGAGAAGACACAGTAGTAGTAACGATGTCCGAATTCGGCCGCACCGCGCGAGAAAACGGCAACCGCGGCACCGACCACGGCCACGCCAACGTGATGTTCGTATTAGGTGGCCCAGTAAAGGGTGGCAAAGTCTATGGCCGCTGGCCGGGCCTCGACCAATCGCAACTGTACGAAGGCCGGGACCTGGCTGTGACGACTGACTTCAGGATGGTGCTCAGCGAAGTCGTGTCGCTGTATCTGGGGAATAGGGATTTGAAGACCGTGTTTCCGGGATTCGAAGGCGACACAGGGAGCTTTCTCAAGTTGCTAAGCTGACGTTGGGGCCGTCACAGGAATTCGATCCTCTTCACATTTCTTGTGTTGAGATACACGCCTCGCCCAGTCCGGGATTCTGATTCTGTGCCTGATTAGGCCTGCCGGTGGGAGGAGGCACGGTCGGCTTCGGTCGAGTGTGGGTAAACGACCGTTGAAAATCGTCGTTAAATTTAACCCTTTCGCGGACAACGTCATCGCCATCGGCCAAGCGGCACCTCGAATCTACTGACTGAGCAACATTATTAGCACGCGCTGGCCCCGGGGTTGTTCACATTTCCACCATCACATCTCCGCCCTCAATCTTCACCGCATACACCGCAATCCTATCCCCCACCGGCCCAGACGCGCCTGTCTTCGGGTCCCAAGCCCATCCATGCCACGGACAGATCACCTTGCCGCCTTCAATTGTGCCTTGCCCAATCGGCCCTCCACGATGCAGACAGATGTTATCCAGGGCGCTGATTTCGCCATCAACATTGGCGATGCAGACGGTCCTGTCGCCGCAGGGGAATTCTTTGGCTTCGTTGGGACCAGGAAGTTCGAATTGAGCAGCAAGTTTGATGAACATAGC
>JAYUJG010000436.1:0-15859 GCA_043765355.1 Acidobacteriaceae bacterium
CTTGGTGACTCCTCCGCAGTCTTGCCACTCGACCCTCGGCGGCTCCTTGCCCCGGGGTGATAAGCTAGGCGTGTCGACGGATGACAATGTTCGCTGTCAGATTATTTCTTGCACTAGCGGCAACGCTGCTCGCCTCGTTCGCTGTCGGCGCCGATTCCGCCCTCCTTCCGCCTTCCATCACCACCGCTCCTCTCAACGTCGATCAGGTCGTCGGCAATCTCGTCCGCCGCGACCAGGCGCGGGCCAATGCTCTGCGGCATTACGAATCCACCCGCGTCTATCGCCTTTCCTACCGCGGATTCCCAGGTGACCGCGAAGCCGAGATGACCGTGGACGCCGCTTTTGACAGCCCCTCCACAAAAACTTTCAAAATCGTCTCTCAGTCCGGATCGAAGCTCATCATCGACCGCGTGTTCAAACGTTTGCTGGAAAGCGAAAAAGAAGCCGCCGAACCTGAAATGCACGCTCGCACTTTGCTCAACCCCAACAACTACGACATCGCTCTGGTCGGCTTCGACTCCTCGGCCAAGGGCAGCCAATACCTTCTGGCCGTCTACCCGAAAACGAAAAGCAAGTACGTCTATCGCGGCAAAGTCTGGGTCGACGGAACCGATTTCGCCGTCACCAGAATTGACGCCGAGCCCGCCCAGAATCCGTCATTCTGGACCAGAAAAAGTGAAATTCATCACGAGTACATGAAAGTCCAGGACTTCTGGCTTCCCCGCCGCAACGAATCGGTAAGCTACATTCGCCTGGGTGGACGAGCCACACTAACCATCGAATACAAAAACTATCGCGTTACCGCCGAACCCAACTAAGTTCGCGTACCAACGGACGCCCTCGTCCGTCCACCCGAGCGCTGCTCGGGTTCCCTTCACGCGCTGGGAAAAGCTACAGTAGTACAATCCCGCCATGGAAGGCCTGTTTCAGCCAAACCTAAATCCCACCACCGAACGGCCACAGTCCAGCCTGCGTCCGATTCTCATCGGCATCGGAATCGTTGGAATCGTCGTCGCCATCCTCGCGCTGTTTCTTCGCGGCGAGCAGAAAAAACCGACCCCTCCTCCCGCCTATGCCGCCCACTTGAAATTCGCCGATCTAAAAACCAGCGCCGCCCAGAATTTCGTCGGCGCAACCGTCACCTATATCGACGGCACCATCGCCAACGACGGCAACAGGACCGTCATCCACGCCGTGGTCCAGGTCACATTTAAAGATGAAATGGGACAGACAGCCCAGCGCGACGAACTTCCCATCCGCATTCTCCGCACCGGCGGACCCTACGACGAGGCCGTAGACCTCAACCTCTCGCCGCTGGTGCCCGGTCAAAGCAAACCATTCCGTCTAACCTTCGAGACCATCTCCGCCCAGTGGAACCACGCCTACCCCGATCTGCAGATCACCGACCTAAAGACAAGGTGAGAGGTCAGAGGTCAGAGGTCAGATTGCAAAGGTAAAAGCTTGCCGTTCTAGTCGCATCTGTAAGGCTTAGCTTCTTACCTCTGCAATTCTGACCTCTCACCTCTGACCTCCTTGTACAATCTCTTTGTGCCCGAATCAAAACCATTCCGTCTCACGGAGTCCGTAAAAGCCGCGGGTTGAGCGTCCAAGCTGAGTCCGGCGGCGCTGGACACGGTGCTTGGGAAATTAGCCCGGCAACACGACCCGAATGTTCTCGTCGGCTTCGATCATGCCGACGACGCTGGCGTGTATCGACTCACGCCCGAGACCGCGCTCGTTCAAACCGTCGATTTTTTCACTCCCGTCGTCGACGATCCCTACACCTTCGGACAAATCGCCGCCACCAACTCCCTCAGCGACGTCTACGCCATGGGCGGAAAGCCGCTCACTGCCCTGGCTCTCGTCTGCTTCCCCGAAAAAGCTGACCTCGAAATTCTCGAGCGCATTCTCGCCGGTGGCCTCTCAAAAATGATGGAGGCCGGATGCACCGTCATCGGCGGCCATAGCATCCGCGACGACGAAACAAAATTCGGCTATTCCGTCACCGGCCTCATTCATCCCCAGCGCGTTCTAGCCAATCAAGGCGCTCAACCCGGCGACAAGTTGCTATTCACCAAAGCGCTCGGCACTGGAGTAATCTCGACCGCCATCAAAAAGGGCGTGGCCAAACAGGAGTGGATCGACGCCGCCGTAAAATCAATGACCACTCTAAACAAAGCCGCAGCCGAAGTGATCACCGCAGCTCCTGTGGTGACCTGGCTCCGCCCCGTCCAAGTCGAGCCAAGCCCAGCAGCGATCGACCAACGACTAGCGACCAACGACCGCTTCCCAGTCCACTCCCTCACCGACATCACCGGATTCGGCCTGATCGGCCACGCCCGCGAAATGGCTCTCGCTTCGAACGTCAGCCTGGTTTTTCACTCGTCCAACATCCCGCACCTCGTCGGCGCGCTCGACTGCATCCGCGCCGGTCACATCCCCGGCGGACTAAAAGCCAACCGCGAATTCGCCGAGTGCCAGGTGGAATTCGAAGCTGGAATATCCGAGGACACGAAAGCGCTCCTCTTCGACCCGCAAACCGCGGGAGGACTCTTGATCTCGGTCCCATCCCAAGCAGCGACCGCGCTTCGTCACGCTCTCATAACAGCCGGCGTGCCAGCTGTAGAGATCGGTGAGGTACTGCCCCGCACCAAGCCCCTGATTCGAGTCACTTCCTGATTGCACCTGATCATGGACCGCCGGCACAGATCTCAGCGGCCAGCGCCCTTCAGCAATCCCCGAATACAAGCCAGATGATGATCGTCGTGCTCCGCGACAAAGTACAAATGATCCACCAGCCGCATCGGCTGTCGCAGACGTGGATGCAACACGGCGCGCTCCAACAGCGCCGTGTCAATGCCTTCCACCCGTTTCGCCAATTTCAACCGCGCCCCGCGGAATTCCCGGAGTATCTGATCGAGCGCGCGAGCATTGTGATTCGCGTCGTGAGTTCTTCGATTGTTCAAATCGGCCGCAGTCAGTTCGGAAGCGCCCGCCAGGTAGTCGTCAATCCGCGCCGTCCACAAAGGCTCGAGGTCGAGCAAGTGCCCTACGTGCTCCTGCGCCGACCATTTCCCGCCAGACTTTGCCATCATCAGGCCGTGAACAGAACCGCGAGCAATTTCTTCCAGCCGCGCCGGAGTCCCCAGCAAGCGCTCGCTCAGGTTGGGATGCAACTCCACGGCGAAATTAAACTCGAATTTTCGTTCAAACCAGAGAGGCATTTGATTCATGAAAGCTCCGGAACTATGACTCAGCAGAAATCATGTGAAAAAAAATCCCGACGATTCAGCAATTCTCCTTACCCAGAACACAGAAGGAACCTGGTCAACGGATAAGACCGGAAGGCTAAGACGCAAACGGATAAAACGAAAAAAGCGTGAAACACAAAAAGCACGAAGCATTCACGAAGTCTCCTGTACCCGGAGTTGTCTTTCGTGAACCTTCGTGCCCGTAAAAAGCCGGCGCTTCGCCCTACGCCGCAGCCCGCTGCACCCGCCGCGCCTCGATGCCATCGAGCGCCGTCCACAGAGCTTTCGCCGCACTCTCGGCGGCAGCCAGCGCTTTTTCCGCAGTCTCTGGATTAGCACTCACCCGCTTCTCCAACTGCTTGCGCCACACTTGCGCGTGATACACGTCAGCCCTTGCGTGCAGAGTGAAGTACCCGCGCGTCTTCTCATCCGCGCCATAAAGTTCGCGCAATCCGCGTTCTTTCTCCAATGCCACGCGCGGCACCTGCGACTCGTAGGCATAAAAAGCCGCCAGCGCTTCTTCTGGAGTGCCTTCGCTCGCCACCGTTTGGAACGAGGAAATAAGCTCGCGCACTTCCGCTGCCGGCTGGTGCTTCGGCACGCGGCTCCCGCCCATACCTTCCACAAAGTCGAGCCACAGCTCAGCGTGCGCACGCTCCGGCTCGCCAAAGGAATCCTCGCCGCCCTTCTCATCGGTCATATTGGCCAGCACGGCGCGCCGCAGTTCGCCTTCCTCCAGCCGCAGGCCCATCTGCGCCAGATAGCCGGGAAACGCCTCGACGTGAGGGTAGTAATCCTCCGCATAACCGCGCAGATCATCGTGCGTCAGCCGGCCCGCCGACCAGGCTTTGTAAAACGGATGACAGAGCAAATCGTATCGATCAATGCGCTCTTCGAGCAGAGAGAGAAATTCCTTGGTTTCCATAATTGACCTCGACACCCACTACTATACGGTTGCAAGCCTGTGGATCACAAGAGCGATGGGGATCGGATGGGCATCGAACCCGGGTATGGCCCGGTCATGTCTTCAGCCCGCTAAGGACTATCGCAAGCCCAGCGCGTGACGATAGGACGTCACGTTCTTGTTATGTTCTTCCAGGCTGCGGGCGAAGCGGTGGTGCCCGTTGCCATCGCTCACAAAATAAAAAAAATGTGTGCTGTCCGGATGCATCGCCGCTTCCAATGCACTCTTCCCCGGATTGCCAATCGGCCCCGGCGGCAGCCCCCGAAGACGATAGGTGTTATACGGAGACTTTACCGCCAGATCGGCGTGATGGAGCGCTCCCGTGTACGTGCCCGCCAGCAACTCCGCGTAAATCACGCTTGGATCGGCATCAAGCGCCATCCTTTGTGCCAGCCGGTTGTAATACACGCTGGCCACTCGCGCCCGCTCATCCGGAGCCCCCGTCTCTTTTTCCACGATCGACGCCATGGTGACCACCCTATGCACGTCCGCACTCAGCCCAATCTGCTGCGCCACCACGCGGAACTGATGCACCATCGCCGCCATCATTTCCTCCTGGCTTTGCGTGCGCGTGAACTGGTACGTGTTCGGGAACAGATACCCCTCCAACGACTTGGCCTCCGGTGCCAGATCTGACACCAGTTGTGTCTGCGTTTCCGCAATCCGCACAAAATCAGCCGCCGACCCAAGCCCCGCTTCCTCCATCGCCTGGGCGATGTCGAACATCGTGTAGCCCTCGGGAATCGTCACTCCATGGAAGTAGATATCGCCGCGCGCGATGCGACTATAAACCTGCGGAAGACTTGCTTCGCGCTCGAAAACATATTCGCCCGCCTTCAACGATGGCTTGGGGTGCAAGGCCTGCCAGACTCGGAAAGCGAACACGCTGCGGATCACTCCCGCCTTTTTCAATTCCGCGCCAATCCGCCGCGTGGAATAGCCGGGACGCAGCAGCAAAGAAGTATTGGCCGGAGGCGTCGCCGGGGTATGGACCTGCCAAGCCACCCACCCACCTGCGGCGAGAACGGCAACCAGGAAAAGTGAGATCAGGGCGCGCAAGGTTCCAGTGTAGAGGCCTTTTCAGATCGCCACAAAGTGGCCAGAGTACAGGACCATGTGGAAGCTGGGCTCCGCCCAACCTTTCGAGGGGCCAAGCCCCATCCCCCCACTCAATTGCGCAAGAGCCTTTCTCGGCGCACTCTGCGTCTCGGCGGTGAAATCGACTTCACTCCCCCAGCCAGTCCGCATACGGCTTCATCGACTCAACGTGGTCGAACACAATCTTGATCGCGCCCGTGATCGGAATCGCCAGCACCAGCCCTATCGCTCCCCACACCGCTCCCCAAAACAGCAGCGCAATCGTCACCGCCAGCGGATTGATTCTTAACCGGCTCCCCAGCAGCTTCGGATACAGAACATTCAGCGCGAACAGATGCAGCCCGGCCACGCAGACCACCACAATCACCAGGTCTCCGGCCTCCAATTGTCCCAGCCCGACCAGGATCGGCGGCACCATCGCCAGTACGATCCCAAGGTACGGAACCAGGCTCAAAAAGCCGCTGAAAAAGCCGATGAAATAAAAAAATGGCACATGCAGCAACCCGAAAATCGCCACGCTCACGCCCGAGATCAGTAGTCCGATCAGCAGGTTCCCCACAATAAAACTCTGCAACATTTTTCCGATCAGTCCCAGCGTCACGAAGGCCGCGTGCCGGTGCCGGAATGGAAACAACATCACCGTAGCCGATCGCGCATGGCTCTGCCAGGTCAGCAAAAAATAAGCCAGGAACGGGATGAACGACGCCGCCAGCACAGTGTCGGTGAAAGTGCCGGCTCCGTGTGTCAGCGTCTCTGACCAGCTCTGCACCTGCCGCACCGGCACAACGTTCTGTGCCTCCGGCTCCCCCACCGCCTCGCCCGTCTTCGCCAGCTTTTCCGCATCCCGCTGGAACGGCCGCACAATCGCACGGATTTTCTGCGAATACTTGGGAACATCGTCCGCAAAAATAATCGCCTGGTTGTACGACGCCGCCGTGATGCCATACACCAACCCCAACAGCACGATCACGCTGATCAAGGCTGCCAACGCTCGCGGGACGTGCAGATATTCCATCGCCTGCACCACCGGAGATAGCATGAAGCTCAGCAGAACGGCAAAAAACAGCACTGCCAGCACCGACTCGCCGTAGTACGCGAACATCACGATCAAAGCCATGCCCAGCAAGTTCAGCGACCAGTGATGCCCGCGTGTTTCGTTGCCCTCCATAAATGTTGTCGCTCTCCCCGCGCTCTACTGGCCCACAATTCTGCCTGACCGCCGCCCGAAATGCACGGCTCCATTTGCGAAACCAGCTTTTTGCCGTCGCCATCTACAATTGACGCATGGACGTTAATGCCAGCCCCGGCCTCGGTCGCGTCATCGCCCTCGATGTCGGTTCCAAAAGAATTGGCGTGGCCGTCACCGACCCCCTCGGCATCACCGCTCAGGGACTCGATACCATCCAACGCAAGAACAAGCGCACCGACTTCGCCGCCTTGCGAGAAGTGTTCGCGAAATATTCGGTCCGAGAAATAGTGGTCGGGTTACCCCTCCGCCTGAGCGGCGCCGAAGGAACACAATCGGAGAAGATGCGACTCTTCGCCGACAACCTCCACGCCCACTTCCGCCTGACCGTCCATCTCTGGGACGAGCGCTGGACCTCGACCGAAGCCAACCGCCTGCTCCGCGAAACCGACCTTTCCATCAAAAAACGCGGTCAAGCAGTCGACCGCATGGCCGCCATCCTGATCCTTCAATCCTGGATGGAAGCCCACCCCACCCGCTAAGCCAAGCTCGTGTGGTCACGGGGCTCCGCCCCGCGTCTTTAGATGTGTCGTTCGAACGTGCCGCGACCTTGGCTGCCCGTGTCCACGGAAAACTTTGAGGGCTAAAACAGGGGCCGGTTACGATGCCAAATCGCTAATCTCCGGGAACCGGAGATTGCACTTCGTCAGCGCCTTGGTCAGCGCCTGCTCAATCAACTCTTCCTTGCAATCGCGCGAGATCGCGATTTCGCTCACCAGCAAATAGCGCGCCCGCTCCAGCATCTTCTTTTCGCGGAACGACAACGACTTATCCTGCCCCAGAATCAACAGACTCTTCAGCACCGCAGCCACATCCGTAAGCGACCCGGTGCGCATGCGATCGGAATTCTCTTTAAACCGGTCTTTCCAGTCGGCCGCGTTGACGCATTCCCCGGTCGAGAGGTAATCCACAATCTTTTGAACTTCGAGGTTGCGCACGATGTGGCGCATCCCCACGCTGCCGACGTTGGCGAACGGCACCGTCACCTTCAAATTGCTCGCCGGAATTTTTAGCATGTACACTTTTTCGACGCTGGCTCCCAGCGTGCGGCTGCTGATTTGTTCGATAATTCCCACCCCATGGTTGGGGTAGACGACCTTGTCGCCGATGTTGAAAACGTGGTCGCCGTTCATTCGGAGGGCCCTCGCCCGAGGGTGCTGGAAACTTCCCTTAGTCTAGCCGACCGTGCCTCTGAAGGCAACGGAGAAGCGGCTTGCAGCACACCGCTCCACCCGGTCTCGACCTAAGTCGTTTCGGGTTAGCAGGTTGACCGATCTCTTCAATAACTCGAATTTTAACCCGCCTCGCAGTTCCCAGCGCCACAGGTCTATAATGCTCAGAGCGATGACGGAAGAAATCAAGAAGAAGCTGAGCGACGAGCTCAACTTGCTCGAACACGAACTGGCATTCGATATTCCCCGCGAGCTCAAGAAGGCAGCCGCCTTGGGCGACCTCAGCGAGAACGCCGAATATCACACCGCCAAGCAGCGTCAGGAATATCTCAAAGCCCGCGTCCGTCAGCTCGGCCAGCGCCTCGCCGACCTCTCCCTGGTCAACATGAACAATATCCCCAAAGACAAAGTGGGGCTTGGTTCGACCGTGACCGTCTTCGACAGCACCAAGAATGAAGAAATACACTACGAGTTAGTGGCCAGCGAACAGTCTGACGTAGCCGTCGGCAGAATCTCGACCACTTCTCCAATCGGCCGCGCTCTGCTGAATAAAAAAGTTGGCGACAGCGCGACGGTCGTCACCCCCGGCGGAAGCCGCGAAATGGAAATTTTGACGCTATCGACCATGCACGATTTGGCCGAAGCCAAGCTGGAAGCAGACGCAGGAACAAAAGCAAAATCGAAATAAGTGTCCCACTACTACATTCGCTGATGGTGCCCCACGTTCGCGCCCGTTCTTTGGGCGCTAACCGGAGCTCCCCATGCGAGATCACCTAATCCATGAGACGAACAGCATGACCTGGACCAGCGGCGTCGGACGCGCCTGCGGAGTTCTGCTTGACGCCATTGTCCGTCTGCTCGCCCTCTCCCGCATCAATCCCAACGTCCTCACCCTGATGGGGCTCGTGGTCAACTCCTACGCCGCGTTTTTATTCGGATACGCCAACGGCGACAACCAGCGCCGCATGTTTTTCTACGCCGGCCTGGTTATCATCGGATCGGGATTCTTCGACCTGGTAGACGGTCGCGTCGCCCGCGCCTCCAACCAAGTCACCAGCTTCGGTGGCTTTTTCGATTCCATCGTCGACCGCTACAGCGACGCTTCTCTATTCCTGGGATTGCTGGTCTTCTACGGCCGCGGCAACCGGTTCTTCTACGTAGTCCTGGCCGCTCTCGCGATGATCAGCGCGATCATGGTGAGTTACGCCCGCGCCCGCGCCGAGTCGCTGATCGGTGCCTGCCGCGTTGGTTTCATGGAGCGCCCCGAACGCCTCGTCCTCCTCATCATCGGCGCCCTATTCAACCGCATGGCGCCCGCATTGTGGGTAATCGCGGTGCTCTCCACCCTCACCGTAATCCACCGCGTCATCTACACCTGGCAGCGAACCACCGAAATGGACGCTCCCGCTAGGGCGGCTTAAAGAGCTTGCGGAAGACTCACAGTTTACCCTTGCTGTGATCGAACAGCTCCAGCACCTGGTTTTTGGGTGGCGCTGCGCTTCAGCGCTGCGGTTAACGCTTTGTTTTTGAACTCGGCTTCAGCCGCGGTGCTAATCATCCCTGCGATGCAACTGGTTTCCCGCACCCTCTACCCGCCATTCGCCACAATCGCGTCCGCCACCCGCGCCGCCTCCACCGCGACTCGCACATCATGCGTCCGAATAATGTGCGCCCCCTTCACGATCAAAGCTGTCTCTGCCGCCAGCGTTCCATATAGCCGCTCCGCAACCTCCGCATCCTTCCCATCGCGCCCAAGCGTCCGCCCAATAAACGACTTCCGCGAAACTCCCGCCAGCAGCGGAAATCCCATCTGCTGCAACTCGCCAAAATGCGCCAGCAGCGGATAATTTTCCTCAAACCGTTTCCCAAATCCAAATCCCGGATCAAGCACCAGCCGATCCCGCTTGATCCCCGCGAGCGTCGCCGTCTCGGCCCACTGCCGCAACTCACGTTTCACGATCAGCACCGGATCGCCAATCGGCGGCAACGACTTCCACTCCTCCGGCCTCCCGCGCGTGTGCATCAGCACCGCTCCCACTTTGAGCTCCGCCAATGTTTTCGCCATCTTCGCATCCCACCGGAACCCGCTCACGTCGTTCACCACTTCCGCACCCAGCTCAACCGCCGCCCGCGCCACGCCCGCCTTGTAGGTATCGACGCTGACCACCGCCGTCGGGCGTCGCTTCTTCAAATCCCGAATCACCGGCAACACCCGCCGCCGTTCTTCTTCTTCCGATACCTGCTCCACCGCTCCCGGCCGCGTCGATTCCCCGCCAACATCAATAATGGTCGCGCCTTCGTCCACTAACTGCTCGGCGCGAACGACAGCCTTCTCGGCATCGATATACAGTCCGCCATCGGAAAACGAGTCGGGAGTTACATTCACGACGCCCATGATCAACGTTCGCCGCCCTAACTCGAACACCCGAGACCCAACATTCCACTGAAAAATTGCCCGCATGTCGCATCCATTCTAGTGGAACAACGAGCTTCTACCCGTGCTCGTGTGGTGACGGGGCTCTGCCCCGTTCCAGCAATCTGTTCGCCCACCAATGCCAAACTTTTCCCGGGTGCTAGAATCCACCTCATGCCCCGCCCGCGATCAGTTGCCCGTCTATTCCCAGTGGTTCTTCTGCTGGTCGCGCTACTCGCAGCCGCGCCCGTCAAATCATTGCAAGATCGCATCGCCAGTGTCCTCAGCGCTCCCGACCTGGCCCATGGCTTCTGGGGAATCGAAGTCGTTTCCCTGTCGTCGGGCGCAAACCCTGGGGGAAAATCCGACAAAGCGCCCGGCAAGACTCTTTACTCCCTGAACGCCGACAAGCTCTTTACTCCCGCTTCGAATACCAAGCTCTTCACCACCGCTGCCACCCTCGCCCTCATCGGCCCCGATTACAAATTCCGCACCACCGTCGAAACCACCGGCTCACTCGACCGCTACGGCCGCCTCATTGGCGACCTCGTCCTCGTCGGCCACGGCGATCCCAATCTCTCCGGTCGCGAACTGCCCTTCGATCTCAAAACCCAGCGCAACGACGATCCCATTCAAGCTCTCGAATCCCTCGCCGATGCGCTCGTACAAAAAGGTGTCAAGTTCATCGATGGCGACATCGTCGCCGACGATTCCTACTTCGCCTTCGAACGCTACGGCGAAGGTTGGAGTCAGGACGACCTCGTCTGGGCCGACGGCGCTCCCGTCTCCGCCCTCACCATTAACGACAACGTGGTCTTCGTCAGCATCCTGCCCGCCGACCGCGCCGGCGAAAAGGCCTTCGTCAGCATTACGCCCTTCACCCACTACTACCGCATCGACAATCGCATCATCACCACTCCCGCCGCTACCCCACGTAAATTCTTCGTCAACCGCGAGCCCGGATCAACCGTTCTCACGCTCTGGGGCAACATGCCGCTCGATGATGCCGGAGCCAATGAAGCTCTGGCCATCGAAGACCCAGCCGAGTTCGCCGCCGGTCTCTTCCGTCAGTTACTCGAAAAACGCGGCATCGTGCTCTACGGACATCAGCGCACCCATCACACCGAACTCGCCACCCTCTCCACTTTCAGCGTGACCACCGTCGCTCCGTCGCACGGGGGCAGCGGCAACAGTAACGATAGCGACGGCCAGCCCCGTCCGATGAAAACCGATCAGCCGATCACGCTTGCCAGTTACCAATCGAAGCCCCTGTTGCAGGATGTCCGCGTAGTCAATAAAGTCAGCCAGAACCTTCATGCCGAAATCCTGCTGCGCCTCCTGGGTCGCGAGCGCGGCAATGCCGGCACCATTGAAGGCGGGCTGGAGGTTCTTCGGGGGTTCCTAACCCAGGCTGGAATTTCCAACGACCAATATGTTTTCTACGATGGCTCCGGCCTCTCTCGCCAGAACTTGGTAACTCCCCACGCCATCGTCCAGTTACTACGCTACTCCGCCACCCAACCCTGGGGCGCCGATTATAAAGCCACCCTCCCGGTCTCGGGAGTCGACGGCTCACTCTCCGACCGCCTCAACACTCCTCGCCTTCATAGCCGGGTCGCCGCCAAAACCGGCTCGCTCGGCGGCGTGAAGACACTCTCCGGATACGCGACCACCGATACCGGACAGGCAGTCGCCTTCTCCATCCTCTCCAACAATTTCAACCTTCCCGCAAAACGTGTGACCGATGCGATCGATCAGTTAGTCCAAGTCATTGTGGAAGACGGACCGCCCGGACATTAGTACGCAGCCCCGTTAGGGGCGCGATTCGTTAGCCCAGCGCGGCGGCGCTGGGAAGCTGGCCTCCACACCTCCGAGTCCCGGAGGGACGGCACAGCGCCCTACCCACGAACTTTGTTCGACAGAGTCACAACCACCCCGCCGTGTGGAAGACCACAAAACGGAACCGCACTGCGGGTCTTGACTAAATGGGTTGGAAAGTCGTCCCTATGCTGCCTTTCTTACTCCCCCGGACCTCTCCACGGCAGCGTCCCGAGCTCGGACCTCCGACGCCATGCAAATCACGAAGCAAGCGATGCTGGCCTCAAACAGGTTGCGTTTCGACAGGTTCACCGCCAGGAAAAGGTTCCTCGCGATATTCAGATGCATCAATCCGCCGAATAGCAGCGCGATCCAGCCAGCGTAGTACGTGACCCTTCCTATCAACTGCAGACGAGCGGCGTGACCCATGGTATAACCCTCCCGGTGGTACAGAGTAAGTAACTGCCCCAAGAACGATGCAGTCGCCAAGCGCTGCGAATTATACACCGTTTCTTCGTCCGCTCCGCAAGTGTTATCTTTCCTGAACAGAACCCTCAAGAAAGCCTTCCATCCTCGCTTCCAGCAAAGTGATTGGCTTCGTTCGGCTGGGAAGTGTCCAATATCGAGCAGGTTGTCGGCTGGCTTCAGAAGCGAGTTGCCTGGTTCAAAGACCCCGACGGGAATGTGCTTTCCGTCAGTCAACACACCGAGCGTCCCTGACCTCTGCGATGAGGCTCCCCGATTTTATCCGAGAATCCCCATCCTCTTCCCCACGCGCCTCAGCACTTCGAGCGCCTGCTGCAATTCTTCCTGCGTGTGCGTCGCGGTCATGATGGTTCGCACGCGTGCTTTGCCTTCCGGCACCGTTGGAAACGCAATGCCCGTTCCAAGCACGCCTTCTTTGAATAGCTCTCGCGAGAAATCCATCGTCAACCGCCCGTCGCCAATAATGATCGGAGTAATCGGCGTCTCGCTCGCCGGAGTCGTCTGGCCCCCAATGTTGAACCCGAGCAGTCCCAGCTCCTTTTTCCAGAAGCGAGTGTTTTCCCAGAGCTGCTCCATCCACTGCGGCTCGGTTTCCAGAACATCGAAAGCCGCGATGCAAGTCGCCGCCACCGACGGCGGATGCGACGTCGAAAACAGAAACGGCCGCGCCCGATGATAGAGAAAATCAATCAGATCGCGCGTGCCGCAAACATACCCGCCAAGAGCGCCTATCGCTTTCGACAACGTCCCCACCTGAATGTCGACACGCCCATGCATCGAAAAATGATCGATAGTCCCGCGTCCCTCCCGACCCAGGACGCCGGACGAGTGCGCATCGTCCACCATCATGATCGCGCCATATTTCTCCGCCGCTTCGCACAATCCCGGCAGCGGCCCGATGTCGCCATCCATCGAGAACACTCCGTCCGTAATCAGCAGCTTTTTCCCCGGCAGATTCTTCACGCTCGCGAGTTGCTCTTCGGCGTGCGCGACATCCTTATGCCGGAACACAAGAATCTTCGCCCGTGAAAGCCGGCAGCCATCGATGATCGAAGCATGATTCAGTTCGTCCGAAATAATGAAATCTTCCTTCCCCAAAAAAGACGAAACCGTTCCCGCGTTCGCCGTGAATCCCGACTGGAACACCACGCACGCCTCGACATTCTTGAAGCGCGCGATTTTCTCCTCCAGCTCCATGTGGATCTTCATCGTCCCCGCGATGGTCCGCACCGCCCCCGACCCAACCCCGTATTTGCGCGTAGCCTCCAAAGCCGCCTCGCGCAGCTTGGGATGCGTCGCAAACCCCAGATAATTATTCGAGGCCAGGTTAATCACTCGCTTGCCATCGAACGTACAGACCGCAGCCTGCTCGTCATCCAGAACGCGCAGCTTGAAGTGCGTGCCCTTGGCCTTGAGTTCGTCGAGCTGCTCGGTCAGAAATGAAAGCGGGTTCGTACGGGTTGCAGTGGGCATAGTCAACCTCGAAATCAATAGTGAATATCCCGTAGAGACACGGCTTGCCGCGTCTCAGCAGCGAAGAAACTCTCAGTGCGAAACCAGTTTTGTTAAGCCCGCCAACACGGAGCAAGCCCCGTCTCTACATGCGGTGCATCATAGTTTATCCCGGCGTTTCGTCCCGGCTCGTTTGCAAGTCAGCTTGTGGCCTGTCCCAGCGCCACCACCTCGCCCACCTTCACGTTGTATAGTGTCCATTCATCCTCTCGTGATTTTTTCAAGGAGGCTCATCGTGCGTCTGCTGCTCCATTGGCTTCTCAGCGCCGTGGCCGTGTGGATCGTCGCCCACTTCGTGCCGGGCATCAGCGTAAGCGATGTCTGGGTGGCGCTGATTGCGGCCCTGGTTATCGGCCTCATCAACGCCACCCTCGGATTTGTCCTGAAGATCCTCACCTTCCCCCTGACGATTCTGACCCTCGGCCTGTTCTGGTTCGTGATCAACGCACTCATGCTCGAACTGGCAGCCTGGCTGGTCAAGGGATTTTACGTGCGCAACTTCATATCGGCGCTAATCGGCGCGGTCATGTTAAGCCTGGTAAGTTCCGTGCTGCAATGGCTGGTCATGCCCAGCCGCAAGTCCCGCTAGCTCATCAAATGCGCGGAGGGGCGCAGCGCGTTCCTGTTCAGACGCCGCTTGCCGCGTCTCGGCAGTGCCCGCGCTGGCCTGAGTCAAGCCAAGCCCCGTCTCTACTCACGACCGCAATTTTCCGAACGCCTGCCCCACCTGCCGCTCGGTGCTCTCCAGCGATCCCGAGTTATCAATCACAAAATCCGCAGCCTTTACTTTTTCTTCATCCGCAATCTGCGCGGCCATGCGGCGCGTCACTTCAGCCCGGGCGGCATCTTCCGAAATGCCAAGCCGTCGAGCGAACCGCTGAACCCGCTGCTCCGGCTGGCACGTCACAACCATCAAATGGTCGAACCGTTCCGCGCTCCCCGATTCGAGAATCAGCGCCGCTTCGACAATAACAATAGCGTTCGGATCGCTCCGCCCAATTCCTTCCATCCACGCATTTTCATGCTCGACCACGGCGGGATGAACAATTCCGTTCAGTTCCTTAACCCGCGGAGCCGCGCCTCCAGGCGTGCCAAACGCCGCCTCCGCAAGCCGCGGCCGGTTGATGCTTCCGTCGCTGTTCAAGATGTCGCGGCCGAAGCGCCGAACCACTTCGTCATAAACCGGACGCCCCGGCAGCATGAGCCCGTGCGCCACGGCGTCAGCCTGAATCAGCTGCGCTCCGAGTTTCACCAACATCTCGCCCACCGCGGACTTGCCGCTAGCGATGCCGCCAGTAAGGCCGATCTTCAGCAAGAGTTTGTCGCTTTCGATAGAAACAATTTAGCAACGATTGTAGAGGTGAGAGGTTAGATTGTAGAGGGTCGAAGCTCTCGGATAGCCGAATTTTACCTCTGCAATCGAACCTCTCACCTCTGTCCTTTGCTTGGGAATCAACCCCCGCATGTCACCCACGCCGCAGCTTCGCGGCTTTCACCGTGTTCGCCATCAGCATCGCAATCGTCAGCGGCCCAACGCCGCCCGGAACCGGCGTCATCGCCCCAGCCACCTCGGCCACCTCAGGGTGCACGTCGCCCACCAGGGTCGATCCTTTCGTCAAAAATGTTTCTTCGCGCTTCGTGTTTCCAGCAAAAAAACGATCGAATTCCGCCCGGCCGGTAATCTTGTTGATGCCCACATCGATCACCGTGGCACCAGCCTTCACGTAATTGCGGTCAACCATCCCAGCGCGCCCAATCGCCGCCACCAAAATGTCGGCTCGGCGGCAAACTCCAGGCAGATCGCGCGTCTTCGAATGACACACCGTAACCGTCGCGTTCTCGTTCAGCAGCAGCATCGCCACCGGCTTGCCAACAATGTCGCTGCGTCCCACTACCACG
>JAYUJG010000437.1:0-4033 GCA_043765355.1 Acidobacteriaceae bacterium
TCGCCGACAAACAGCGCGTCCGGAATCTCCTTCTTATTGAGACCCCCGTAGGCGCCAAGAATCCCGAGCGCCATCGGCAGGTCAAAGCCGGAGCCTTCCTTCCGAATGTCCGCCGGCGCCAGGTTGATGGTGATCTGCGTCGGCGGGATATCGTACCCGCAGTTCTTCAGCGCCGATCGCACCCGGTCGCGGCTTTCCCGGACGGCAGCATCCGGCAGGCCCACGGTATGAAAGTGGTCTTCCGGCATTTTGACGCCAGATACGTCCACTTCCACCTCGATGATGTTGGCGTCAATGCCGTAAACAGCGGCACTCAGCGTTTTATAAAGCATAAGCACACCCGTGGACACACGAACGCGATTGCGTGGTTCGAAGGTCCCACCCGACATCCTAGAAGAATCGTAACCACACGTCTGTGACGGCCATCACCCGGTTACCGTGACGGAACCGGATCGAACCTTCTGTCCCCCACGACCGGTTTCGGTGCTAGGCTAGTGGGCAATCTGGCGGACCTCATGTTTGCGCCAGCGGAGTCGCCCTAGATGCCCGACCAAGGTACGCCTTCAACCCGGCCCGATCCGGCCCCAAACCGGCTCGAACGCGAAGAGAGCCAGTTGTGGAGATGGGCCCTTGGTCTGCTCGTTCTGCTGGCCGCCGCGGTCGCCGCTTTGTCCTGGGAACAGCTGCAAGACCTGCCGTACCGCCTCTGGGCCATTCCCGCCGGTCTCTTCCTGCTCGCCATCCTGTTTGCCACCTACGCCTTCGGCCGCAAACGCGAGGTTTCGGAGCTTAAGCAGATACTCAAGGGCTTTCAGAATCAGGCCGGAGTCGGACCCTCCGAAGATCAACTGGATCAACTCAGCCATCTCATCATGCGTTCGCAGCGCAACTTCAAAGAGCTCATCGACTCTCTGGACGAAGTTGCCCTCGCCATCTCTCTGGATGGAACCTTGCGGACCGTCAACCGGCGAACCGCCGAATTGATTGGCCTTCCCTACGCTCAGCTGGTCGATCACAAGCTCGAGGAGTTCCTGGCCGCTCCCCTGCATACGGAAACTTCCGGTACCCTCGAACGATTCCTCGAAAAGAGGACCTGGTCGGGAGTGGTCGAAGTTCAGCTCAAGAACGACTCCCGCCACCTTTACTACGACTGCGTCGTCAACGCCATCGTCAAGGGCGACGATGTGACCGGAGCCAGCGTTCTGGCACGCGACATCACCGGGCAGCGCGAGAAAGAACAGCGCTTCACCCAGTTGTTCGAATCCCTCCAAGAGGGCGTGTATATCAGCAATCCGGAGGGCAAACTACTCGAGGTAAATCCCGCCCTGGTAAAAATTTTGGGATATGAGAGCAAAGAAGACTTGTTGCAGCTCCCGCCTGAGCAGCTCGGTGTTGAAGGCGGCAGCGATCCGGTTCTCGGCCGCGGGGACGGCCTCAGCGGACACACCCGCACCCGTGAAGTCCGGTTGAGAAGAAAAGACGGCGCAGTCGCCGTGTGCCTTGACACCTCAGCCGGCGTCATAGAAGACGGCAGAGTCGTCCGCTATCAGGGCACTCTGGTGGACGTCACCGAGAAGCAGGCGCTGGAGCGGCAGTTGCGGCACCAGGAAGAATTCCGGCGCCATTTGCTCGAGAGTTTTCCCGATTTGATTTTTGTGCTCGATCTGAAGGGGCAATACACATTCGTGAGCGCCCGTATCGGCGAGCTCCTCGGATACGGCCCGGAGCAAATCATGGGCAAGAACGTCGACGATGTGGAGGGTACTTCGCCCGAGCTCGCCGCTCTCTACCGCACCGTCGCCACCGGCCAGAGCGCACTAACCTCGTGCGAATACGGATCCCGCCACCGCGACGGCAGTTGGCGGACGATGTTGGGCATGGCGAGCCCCCTGCTCGAAGCCAAAGACAAGTCAGCCGGCGTGATCATCTCCGTCCGCGATGTGACCATGGAGAAAAAGCTGGAGCAGCAGATCATTCAGAGCGAACGCCTGGCAGCCATGGGACAGATGATTGGCGGTTTCGCTCACGAACTCAACAATCCCCTGACCGGCATTCTAGGCATGGCCGAACTGCTACAAGAAGGAACCCACACCGAAGGCGCCCGTAAACAGCTCGTCATTCTGCACCAGCAGGCACGGCGAGCCGCCGAGATTGTCCAGAACCTGCAATACTTCGCCCGCCCGCCCGCTCCCGGCCGCAGCCAGGTCAATCTGAATGAGCTCGTGCAGCGCACCGTACAGATGCAGGCCTATCCCCTGCGCAAGAGCAACATCACCGTTGACTTCCTGCAAGAACCTTCCCTACCCGCTGTCGTGGCTGATCCCAATCAGCTCATGCAGGTGTTTTTGAACCTTCTGCTGAATGCCGAGCAGGCGATCCGCGAAAATCGCGAGAAGGGCACCATCCGCGTGCGCATCGGACGCAACCCCGACTCCGTCTGGATCGTGTTTCAAGACGACGGCCCAGGAATCGCCCCCGAAAACCTGGCCCACATCTTCGATCCCTTCTTTACCACCAAGCGTCCGGGCCGTGGAACGGGCTTGGGACTGAGCATCTGCAAGACTGTGCTCCGCGAGCACGGCGGCAACATCGAAGCCGCAACCGCCCCCGATGGAGGCGCGGTGTTTACCATTACGCTGCCAGTCGGGACGGACGCGGGGGTGGAGGCGAAATAGAACATTTTTTGCTCGCGACGGGGATCTGAGCACAATGTCGTTTGGACTATTAGACCCTGGATGACGCTACCAGCTACCCGGCGACGTATGCTATATTTAGCATATTAGAGAAATGCCGGAAGGGCGGCCTATGCTGAAACGGCTGGTTTTCGTCGCCGACACGCACCGCACGCTCACTGGATTTCCCCGACCAGTGCAACAACACATTTGGATATGCGTTGTATCAAGCTCAAGCCGGCGACAAGCACGCAGACGCAAAGCCGCTGAAGCACCTGGGGCCTGGTGTGTTGGAGGTTATTTCCGACCATCGGGGCGACACGTTCCGGACGGTCTATACCGTGAGACTAAGAAACGCGGTCTATGTGCTGCACGCATTTCAGAAGAAATCAAAACGTGGCATTGCCACACCGAAGGCCGTAATGGACCTTGTCAAGCAGCGATTGCAGCGCGCCCTCGCCATCGAGCAAGAACTGGAGAACTGACCATGCCGAAATCCGAACGCGACTACACCGTAAGCACCGGCAATGTATTTGCTGATTTGGGCCTGCCAAACCCGGAAGAAGCGCTGGCCAAGGCGGAGCTGGCCCACAAGATCGCCGTTGTCATTCGAGAAAGAGGGCTGACCCAGGTTCAAGCCGCTGAAAGACTCGGCATCGATCAGCCGAAAATTTCCGCTCTCATTCGTGGGCGTCTTTCCGGTTTTTCAATGGACCGATTGCTGCGCTTTTTACTGCTTCTGGGGCAAGATATCAAAATCACAGTCCAAGCCTGCCCGCGTTCTCGCTCGCGAGCCCGCGTGCAGGTGGCGTAATAGGCTGCGGGAAAAAACCAAGTCTAGGCAAAGATGGGAAGGGCACGACTTTAGTCGTGCCGTTTCGTCGTTGAAATATCTTCGCGCTTCAGCACCTGCGGGAACCTCTCGCAGACTTGACGCCCTCGCAGTTCGATAAGCGGGATCGAATTGTATAGAGACTGGATGCCGACATTACTAGTCGAATGTACGGGTTCAAGGAACGACACCACCTTGCAGATACATTCAATCATGGGGAGGAAGCGCGGCGTAAGAAATAACACCCGCCTCAAGAGTCGAAGGCTTTGACCCTCTACCGTTCCACCGCCATGGCCACCGCGTCCCCCCACCCAAACACAGCGTCGCAATCCTGCGATGGACGTCGCGCCGAATCATCTCGCAGATCAGAGTTACGCTCCGACAATCTCGAAGCGATGAGATAAGCTTGCGGACGTGACCTTCGAGTGGGATGCGCGCAAGGCTGCGGCAAATCTCAAGAAACATCGTTTGGCCTTTGAGGACGCAGCCACCGTGTTTCTGGATTCGCTCGCGACCTCGTTCCCGGACC
>JAYUJG010000438.1:0-11792 GCA_043765355.1 Acidobacteriaceae bacterium
CTGGCGCAGTGGAACGGCAGCTTCACCGATCTCACCAAGCAGAGCATCACCTACACCATGGTGGGCACCGATCCGGCGAAAGGCGGCGTCTCCACGACCGTTCCGGTTTACATCATTCCAATCAAGATGGTCTACCCGAAATCGAATGGTAACCACACGTTCGATCCGGTTAAGACCAAAGTGTCCAACGGCCTGACCGTGGTCAACAACGTCATCGCCTCGCCGATCTTCAATCCCGGCCTGAACTTTACACAGGGCGGCACGAACCTTGGGACGACGCAGTACATTGACGCTTTCCAGCGCGGCAACTTCTGGAAGTCGGTTTCTAAGAACACCGGCTATCACGTTCTGCTGGGAACGCCGACCGTGCTGGCGGAGCAGACCATTACCGTGAGCTCAAAATTGCTGGGCCAGGTGGTGAGCAATCCTTTCGGAAGCGGAATTGTCGGTACTTACGACATCAATGCTTTTGACTCGAAGTTACAGAGCTTCATGAAGAAGTTTCACCAGGTGAACCCCGGCGTTCTGCCGCTGTTCGTCACCTATGACGTTTATCTGACTCAGGGCGGCTGCTGCATCGGCGGCTATCACAGCGCAAATGCCGCGCAACCCGGCGGACAGACCTACTCGTACTCGACCTACGAGGATAGCCCGGGATCGTTCGCTCAGGACGTTTCCGCACTCTCGCACGAAATTGGCGAGTGGGTGGACGATCCGTTCGTCGACAACCAAGTCAACTGCAGTGATAACGGTATCCTCGAAGTGGGCGACCCGCTGGAAGGCAACACCAACTTCGGCGGCTTCCCCTACACGCTCAACGGTTTCACCTACAACCTGCAATCGCTGGTGTTCTTGGGCTACTTTGGAGCGCCGAAAACCACGTCGGTTCATAGCTGGCTTTCGTTCCAGAACGACGAAGCCAGCGTTTGCCCGGGCCAATAAGGCTGGGCTGATGGAATTGGTCCTGTTCAAGAGCCCGTTTCCCCTGTGGGAACGGGCTCTTTTCCTTTACCGAATCGCGGGCTGCACCGCGCTCCCCAGCCGCCGATAGAGGCGTAGGAACACTTCTCTATACGTTGTCCCAGGCGCAAATCCCCTATAATCAGTAGTCGGAACGCCGACTTGCCGGGCCCGTAGCTCAACTGGATAGAGCATCGGATTTCTAATCCGAGGGTTGGGTGTTCGAGTCACCCCGGGCCCACCACTAATTTCCACAGAAATCCCCCGTTCGTGCCATTCCCAGCTTGGCGGCTAGAACGTAGAGTAGTCCCTGAGCAGACTTCGGGGGAGGGCTGTTCGACGGGCGTCCGATGACTCTTAACTGAGTCCGGGCGCTTTCGTTTTGTGGGGCCGTTTTTGGATTCCGCCTGACGTCTCACCAATCAAGAGCTTGAACCGCAAAGTGCGCCAAGAAAGGCTGCAAAGGTTGCGGAGGAAATCGCTGCGACTGCGGTGCTCAATCACACAGACTTTAGCTTCTGGGGGCGCTCTTTTTCGGCTTCATCATTTCCCACTCTTTTTCCGTGAGCTCGCGTCCTAACGCCGTGAACTCGCCAGCTCCTTGGAGCCACTCTCCGCCATCCATCGTGACCACGTCTCCGTTGACGTAGCCGGAGCCATCGCTAATCAGGAACGTGGCCAGGTTAGCGAATTCTTCCATCGTGCCAAAGCGTCCCAGCGGAATTCGCTTCTTGGCCTCGGCCTCCAGTTCTGGGCGGGGCAATAGACGTGAGAATGCGCCTTCGGTCTTGATCGGGCCGGGCGCGATGGCGTTCATTCTGATCCCGCGATTGCCCCACTCGACGGCCAGGCTGCGGGTCAGAGCGTGTACGCCGGCCTTGGCCACTGCCGAGGGGACAACGTATGCCGAACCCGTCGTTGTGTAAGTGGTGGTGATGTTGAGAACTACGCCCTTGTGCCCCGCAGCGAGCCAGCGGCGGCCACACGCCATCGTCGTGTGAAGCGTGCCCATCAGGACGATGCCAATCACCGCCTGAAACGCTCCGAGCGACAGTTCTTCAGTGCGCGAGAGGAAATTTCCCGCAGCGTTGTTCATCAGCACATCGAGCGGGCCGTCGGCCCAGATGGACTCGATCATCTTCTCGACAGCCGCCGCGTCGCGCACATCGCAGGGATGGGCGTGAATCTTACCGCCAGTGCTCGCGTACAGCTCCTGCACGGTGGCCGCGAGAACTTCTTCGCGGCGTCCGCAAATGTAGACTTCGGCGCCGAGTTCCAGAAAACGGTGGGCAGTGGCTTTGCCTAAACCGGTGCCGCCGCCGGTGATTAGGATGCGCTTGTCGTGCAGTAAGTCTTTCTGGAACATGGTTGTCTCCGATTGCACCGTCGATTGTAAATGGACAGGTTGATCGTCAGGGCGCGAGGAAAATCGACAGAAATTCCAGCCGCGTCTCCAGGCCTGACAAAACGGGAAGGGCACGACTTCAGTCGTGCCGCTGAGATACTGAGAATATGTCCGCGCTTCAGCGCGCGGCGGTCGCCCTTGGCGGCTGAAGCCGGTTCTCACGGCAAGCGGTAACGGCACGACTGAAGTCGTGCCCTTCCCGTTCAAACAAACCAACGGCACGAGGGAAAGTCATGCCCTTCACAGGAGTGGCGTTTGTGGAGACAAGATTTCTAGCAGCCGGAGACCGGCCCGAGTTTCTCCGCAGCCCAACGCGCGTGTTCCGCGACTACAGGATCCGAATCTTCGCGGAGCCTCTTGAGCGGCTCCACAAATTTCTGGTCGCCACTATTCCCCATTGCGATGACTGCATTTCTGCGCAGACCCGATAACTTCGCACGCTTGACCGGCGATCCGCGAAAGACTTTGCTGAATTCTTCCTGCCGCATTTCGGCCAGCCAATCGAGTGCCGGATTCACCAGCCCTTCGCGCGGCTCGAACTCCGAAGCGGAAGTCACTGGCACCTTGCGATTCCAGGGGCAGACGTCCTGACAGATGTCGCAACCGAAAACGTGGCGTCCCATCTGAGAGCGTAGTTCGGCGGGAATTTCGCCGCGTTTCTCAATCGTCAGATACGAGATGCACAACCGCGGATCAAGTTCGCCGGGCGCAGTGATCGCTTGCGTGGGACAGGCCGTGATACAGCGAGTGCATGTCCCGCAACGATCGGGCGCGGGGAGGTCGGCGGTGAGACCATTACTCGTGAGGGCGTTTTCCGTCACTTCCAGCGAGGTCAGAATCACGCCGAGAAATAGCCACGAGCCAAGCTGCTGGTTGATGATGCAGGTGTTTTTGCCGATCCATCCAATGCCGGCGTATTTGGCGTAGACGCGTTCGATGAGCGGGCCAGTGTCAACGTAGGAGCGCAAAAACAAGTTCCCAGTTCTCAGTTCCCGGTTCTCAGTCATTTCAAACAATCGTCGCAGGTCTTCTTCTACCTTCTTTAACCTTCGCAAAACGGCGTCATGGTAATCCTCGCGCGCCCAGGCGTAGCGTGAGATCCAGCCTCGGCTCGCAGCTTCCGGCGTCGCCTGCGTTGAGTAAGGATGCGCCGTGTTGTAGTTGATCGCGCACACGACCACGCTGCGCGCCCACGGAGCGACTCTGGCCAGCGAAGCTCGTTTGAGTTCGCCCGCTTCATCGCGCGCTTCCAGATACTTCATGTCGCCTTGTTTGCCGTCTGCGATCCACGCAGGGAAGACGCTTAACTCACCGAAGTCGCGAACGGGAGCAATGCCGCAGAGATCGAATCCGGCGACACACGCGAATTCCTTGATGCGGGTTGGAAGGCTGGCTGGCAATGGGGCGGATTCTCGGCGACTGGTGGCTGCCGGGTGGAACTGAAAGCCTTGGAAGAGGCTATCACTTTTGAGGCGGTTGTCGTCTGCTGGGTAGACTGTAGCGGACTGCAGCGCGGTGGGCGAGACGCCCCCCGGACAGCCGCCGGGACGGCGGCGCTACAAATTCAAAACCGTCTAATTCGCGCCGACCTTCCGCGAACGCGCGGCGGTGGCTTTCTTCACCGCGGTTCGCGCTGCGGCGGCGACGAAATGCTCGCAGCGGTTCCGTCCGCTTTCCTTGGCCTGGTAGAGACCGGCGTCGGCGTGGTTCAACAGCGCCTCCAGCTTGCTGTCTCCGTCGATTTCTGAAACCGCGACGCCCATACTCATGGTGATGAGTCTCTCCGCGCCGGAGCAAACCACGGGTGCGCCGCCTACGATTTCACGCAGCTCATCGGCGCGCAGAAGTGCGTTGGGCAAATCGCAGTTGGGCAGAATCAACAGAAATTCTTCTCCGCCGTAGCGGCCAACGCCGTCGTAGACGCGGAGTTGCTCACGCAGTCGGCGCCCGACTTCCCGGAGGGCTTCATCGCCAAAGAGATGCCCGAGCGTGTCGTTCACACTCTTGAAATGGTCGATGTCGCCGAGAATCACGCCCACGGGCTTGTGCTCGCGGCGCGCCCGCTCTAACTCGCGCTGCAGCATGGCGACAATCTCTCCTCGATTCATCAATTCAGTAAGGTTGTCGTGGGTGGCGGCGTGGCGCATGGATTCGCGCGCGGCGACCAGCTCTTCCTGCAAATCGAGAATGCGCTTGCCCACCAGCAGGCGCGCCTTGAGTTCCAGTTCGTCAAAGGGCTTGACCAGATAATCGTCAGCGCCGGCCTGCATGGCGTCAAGCATGTTCTGGCGGCCGTCTTTGCTGGTGAGCAGAATGACGTAGGTATAAGAGCCGGACGAACCGGCCTGGCGGATACGCTGGCAAAGCTCAGTGCCATCCAGATCGGGCAGCACCCAATCGAGCAGAACCAGTCTGGGAGTGTCCGGTTGCTGCAAAATCGCCCAAGCCTCGGCGCCGCTTGTCGCCAGGGTGACGCCAAATCCCCAGCTGCGCAAGTGATCGCCAATCAGCTTGCGGTAAATCGCGGAATCCTCGACGACCAGGGCTTGCATGAGACTGAAACCTCGGATCTCCGCCGCGCCAAACTTTGCTCCAAACTCTGCGCCAAACTTAGCGCCCAGCGTTGCGCCAGAAGACGCTCCAGACGACGAACGATCGCTCATGCAACCCCCGTGACAGATCAGTCTCATGAAGCCAGAAACTACTCCATCATAAGACCAAGAGGTTGCTGCAGCGACTGTTAATCGGCTGGCCCGTGCTTCCAGAGTTACGTTTAAGAGTTACGTTTAGAGGAATCGGCAAATGACGCCGGAGCTTTAGCTGGCTCGTCGCCCGCCCCGGGAACGATCTCCCGCCGGACAGTCGGCCCCTGTTTGCGCTCCAGCATTGCAAGCTCTCACAATGTGTGGCAAAATCCGGCACCGTAGTGCCCCGAAGCGTTTCCGGGTGGGCCCAATTCCATGGACAAGCTAAGTGTGGTTGTTGCTCTCATCACTCGAGACAACGATTACCAGGCGGAACAGGCAGTGGCGGTGGCTGACACGGCTACCCGTCTCGGTGTCAAGATTCAGGTTCTCAACGCCGACAACAACGAGCGGGGGTCGAACTGAAAATGCTCAAGGGCGACTGGACCGAGCGCAGCGCGCACCAAGCCGTGAAGTCATGGCTGTCTCTCGGTTCCTCGCGGCAACTGCAAATTCAAGCCGTCATCTGCCAGAACGATGCCATGGCCATGGGAGCCAGAAAGGCTTTTGTGGATCTGACGGAGAAGGACCGCGAGCAGTGGTTAAAGACTCCCTTTACGGGCTGCGACGGCGTCACCAAGACCGGGCAGGACTGGGTGCGCCGCGGTCTGCTGCAGGCCACCATCATTACCGCCCCGGCGGCGGGCATCGCTTTGGAAATTCTGGTGAAGGCGATCAGCTCCGGCTCCATGCCTCCGGAAGAGACGTTTATTCCGCCGCAGTCTTTCCCCCCGATTGAGGAATTGCGCAGCCACCCCGCGCCGTAGACTCCCAAACGCCGGCACTGACGATGAAGCCGCTGGCCCCGGGCGATGTGATGGCGTCGGCCATAACACTGGTATCCCGCAAGTGCCAGCCCGCGGGTCACTTGCCGCTGATGTGCCATCCTTGCTATCGTAATCGTGGATGCAGGTCCACTTGGTCGGTGTGTTTCTTCTGTAAGACCCGGTTGTTGGCTATGGAGCTTTTTCTCAATCTCTGCTGGCTAGCCCTCCTGTTGCCCGCCTTTCTCTTATGGCGGCGACGGATCGTTTTGACTGGTCCGAATACCCGGTTGCGAGGTTACGAACGACGCCCGCTCATCTTCGTGGGTGCCTTGGGCTGCGCTCTCATTCTGCTCTTTCCCGTGATCTCGGCCACCGACGATCTCCACGCCATGCGGCCCGAGATGGAAGAGTCGGAACGCGCCTTTCGCAGTACCAACCGTTGCTCCGGCGCAGTCACTGCGCTGACTCACGTTTTGCCAACCGCTCTGCCCAGCTCCGCCCCTCAAGCGCCAGAGTTCGAGCCGATCAGCGCCGTTCTTCCGCTCCTACCCGACGCACTCGGGAATTCTTCTTCCCCGGTGCGCGTCGGCCGCGCGCCTCCTATTGATCGTCCAACTTTCCTGTAAATCGAATTCCGTCTGGTTGCTTGACGGAAACTCTTGAAGCGCTTGCAGTTCACGGGCATGAGGGAACGAAGATCCTCTCGCGCACGGAGTCCACGATGTTCAAGTTCCACAATTTCAGTCTGGCCGCGGGACTATTGCTGGCAGCGGCCCTCAGCGCCTCGGCGCAGCAACCCCTCACTTGGGATGAGCTCCGCCTGCGCTTCGAACAGAGCAATCCAACGCTGCTGGCGGACAAGCTGACCATCGACGAATCCAAGGCGCAGGAGATCACCGCGTTCCTGCGCCCGAACCCAACCTTCACGCTGTCGGCGGACGGGACCCAAATCGCTCCTGAGAAAGGCGTCTGGCGACCGTTTACCGGCACTTTCGAATCGCCCGGCGTCAACTATCTCGTCGAGCGGCGGCACAAGCGCGAGTTGCGTCTGGAGAGCGCCAGCAAGGCCACCCTGATTGCCCAATCGAGCCACGCCGACTTGGAAAGAACCATGCTCTTCAATTTGCGCAGCGCATTTGTTTCAGCTCTTCAGGCGAAAGCGGTGCTTCAGTTGGCGCAAGACAACATTGCCTACTACGACAAGGTGCTCGACATCGGCAGAAATCGTTTTAGCGCCGGCGACATTGCGCAGATCGATCTCGACCGGCTGGAACTACAGCGCGTGCAGTATGAATCCGATTTGCAGACTGCCCAGGAGAGCGTCGCAACCGCCAAGATCCAACTGCTCACGCTGCTGAATTCCCGGACTCCCATCGATCAGTTTGATGTGACGGGGTCATACGATTTCACCGACCAGTTGAGGCCCCGCGACGACTTCCGCAAGATTGCGATGGACATGCGGCCCGACTTGAAGGCGGCCGTCGAAGCGGTCGACAAAGCTCAAACCGATCACAAGTTGGCGTTGGCGAACGGCTCAACCGATCCAACCTTGGGCACCTGGTATACCCATAACTCATCCACCAACAATCCCTTTGGCACCAATACGCTCGGCATTAGCGTCAATATTCCGTTGCGCATCTTCGACCGCAACCAGGGAGAAAAGTTGCGTACTCAAATCGACATCCGACGCAACGAAAAACTGCGTGATGCCGCCGAAGCAACCGTGCTCAGTGACGTTGACTCCAGCTACGGCACTCTCGACAGCACTTTGGTCCTGCTGCGTCCCTACAGAGCCAAATACCTGCGACAGTCGGTCCGGGTGCGCGACACGATTACTTTTTCCTATCAGCACGGCGGAGTCTCCTTGCTCGATTTCCTCAATGCCCAGGCCGAGTATCGCAGTGTGCAATTGAACTATGTCAATCTGGTAGGTTCTTATCTGACCGCCGCCAGTCAACTGAATCTTGCCGTGGGCCGCGAGGTGCTGCCATGAACGCCGCCACGACTGCCACGACGAAGGTCACACACACGACAAAGGCGCACACAATGAAGAACCGCCGACTATGTCTCACTGCAGCCCTCGCCGGAGCTCTGCTTTTTACAGTGATGAGCACTGCTTGCTCCGACCACAGCAAGGCCGCGCCTACCAAAACCGAAGTCACGCTCGATCCCAATCTCTACACCGTGGAGCATCCCGATCTTTTCAAGCTGGCTACCGTCCAGACCCGCGATCTGCCGTCCACCTTGAACGCAAATGGCACCGTCACACCCGATATCAACAGCACGATCCATGTAACTTCACAAGGCTCGGGGCGCGTCGTTGAATTGAAAGTTCGTCTCGGCGATTTCGTCAACAAAGGCCAATTGCTGCTCACCTTTCGCAGCACCGATCTTGCCGGTGCATTTTCCGATTTTCAAAAGGCTGTCGCCGACGAGCGCCTGGCCCAGAAGGCTCTCGAACGCGCGCAATTGCTCTACTCGCATGGCGCGCTGGCGGAAAAAGATTTGCAGCAAGCTGACGACACCGAAGAAAAGGCCAAAGTCGATACCCAAACTGCCGAACAGCACGTTCGCATCCTCGGCGGCGATCCCGCTCATCCCGGATCGTTGATCGAACTTCGCGCTCCGCTCGCGGGCACCATCGTCGAGCAAAACATTTCCGGATTCGAAGGCATCAAGAGCCTCGACAACACTCCGAACCTGTTCACCATCGCCGATCTCTCACAGGTGTGGGTGCTGTGCGACGTCTACGAAAACGATCTCGGCGAAGTCCATTTGGGTGACATCGCCGAGCTGCGGCTGAATGCCTATCCGGGCAAGGTGTACCGGGGCAATGTCGCCGACATTTCGCGGGTGCTCGATCCCAGCACGCGTTCCGCCAAAGTGCGCATCGTATTGCCCAATCACGATGCATCGCTGCGGCCCGGGATGTTTGCCGTGGCTGCCTTCCGGTCGCGTAAGTCACAATCCCGGATCGTGATTCCGTCGACGGCGCTCATGCGACTGCAAGACAAAGACTGGGTCTTCCGCAAAGACGGAGATCGGCTGTTTCGGCGCGTCGAGGTGCATCCCCTCGGAGAAGTCGCCGGCGGAATGCAACAGATACAGGACGGCCTCAAAGCCGGACAGCAAGTCGTCAACAACGCGCTGGAGTTTTCCTCGGCGGTGGCGGAGCAAGGCAAGTGATTCGCTATCTCATCGATTTCGCCCTGCGCAACCGGATCTTTGTGATCAGTGTTGCGGTTGTGCTTTTTGTCTGGGGCATCATTTCATTCCGCAATCTCCCCATTGAAGCCTATCCCGATGTTGCGGACACTTACGCCCAAGTCATTACGCAATGGCCTGGCCATGCCGCCGAGGAAATCGAGCAGCAGATCACGGTTCCGCTCGAAGTAACTCTAAACGGCGTCGCTCACATGACGCACCTGCGCTCCACCTCGCTGGCGGGACTCTCCGTAATCACGATTGTCTATGACGACGAGACGACCACCTTCAATGCCCGCCAGGAGGTGCTTGATCGTCTCCAGCTGGTCACCTTACCCACGGGCGTGAGTCCGGGACTCGGTCCCGATTACAGCCCGACCGGGCAGATCATGTTCTACACCCTCCAAAGCACGAATCCGAAGTATGACGCGATGGAGCTAAAAACACTCAACGACTGGTACGTGGTCAATCAGCTCAAGTCGGTGCCGAATGTAGTCGACGTGAACGTCTTCGGAGGGCCCACTCGCGAATACCAGGTACAAATCGATCCCGGCAAGCTGGTTTCTTATGGACTCTCGCTGAGCCAGGTTGAGCAGGCGCTTGCCTCGAACAACACCAACGCCGGTGGCGGATTCATCGAGCGCGGCGAACAGGCGCTGAACGTTCGCGCCGTTGGCCTGATGCAGACCACGGACGACATTGCGGCCACGGTAGTGAAGGTGCAAAACAACACTCCTATCCGTGTCCGCGATCTGGCTGTCGTCGTGCAGTCGCCCAAAGTGCGCCTCGGCCAGCTCGGCAAG
Organism: Acidobacteriaceae bacterium; assembly: GCA_043765355.1. GTDB lineage: Bacteria > Acidobacteriota > Terriglobia > Terriglobales > Acidobacteriaceae > Acidiflorens. The sequence goes on from JAYUJG010000438.1 coordinate 9,884, forward strand.
ACTCTTCGTCGCGAGGATGGCACCGTCATCGACGATGACGAAGTGGTGGAGGGCATCGTACTTCTGCGCAAGGGCGCGGAGGCCGACGCCACGCTCGATGCGCTCCACGAGAAAGTCGCCCAACTCAATGCGCATCAACTGCCCGCCGGGGTGAAACTGGTTCCTCATCTCGATCGCAGCGATCTCGTTCACTACACAACGCGCACGGTGCTCCGCAACCTCACCGATGGAGTTCTGCTGGTTACGCTGGTCTTGTTCTTGTTCCTCGGCAACGTGCGCAGCGCGTTGATCGTGACGATCACGATCCCCTTTGCACTGCTGTTTGCCGCGATTCTGCTCGACCTCAGTCACATTCCCGCCAACCTGCTCTCTCTTGGTGCGCTCGATTTCGGCATGGTCGTGGATGGCTCGGTCGTGATGATCGAGAACATTTTGCGTCATGCCGAGTACGGCCGCGGCAAGAAGACGTTTCAAGAGATGATCGCGGCGGCCGCGCACGAAGTCCAGAGGCCGGTATTTTTTGCCCGCATCATTATTATCGTTTCTTATCTCCCGATCTTCACCCTGCAGCGCGTCGAAGGCCGCCTCTTCCGTCCGATGGCGTGGACTGTGGCCTTCGCCCTGTTGGGAGCGTTGCTGTTTGCGCTCTTGATCGCGCCCGTTTTATGCACTCTGTTGTTCAAAGATGAAATTAAAGAGTGGCGCAATCCGGTATTTCACTGGTTGCAGGATCATTACGTCCGCCTGCTTGACTGGTGCTTTGACCACCGGAAATTCACGCTGGCCATGGGTGGCGCCGCGCTTGCTGCCATGCTGTTTCTGGCTCTGAGCGGCGTCGTCGGCTCTGAATTCCTGCCTCACCTGGATGAAGGCGCGGTGTGGGTGCGAGGTACGCTCGCTCCAAGCACCGGGCCAACAGCGGGCACATCTCTGGCCAGACGGGCGCGCAAAGTGCTGGCCGATTTTCCCGAAGCCAAGCAAGTTGTCAGCCAAGTCGGACGTCCCGACGATGGCAGCGATGCCAGTGGTTTCTACAACACGGAATTCTTTGTCGATCTGATGCCGCGGACCAAGTGGCGCTCTGAGTTCAAGACCAAAGACGATCTCATCGCCGCCATGGATGCGGAGTTGAACAAGTTTCCCGGTGTCGATTGGAATTTTTCGCAGCCGATTTCCGACAACGTCGAAGAGGCCGTCAGCGGCGTCAAGGGCGAACTGGCGGTAAAACTCTTTGGCGGCGATTTGAAAGTTCTCGAAGCCAAAGCCAATGAGATTCAGGACGTGATGAGCAAGATTCCGGGTGTCGCCGATCTCGGCACTTTCCAGGTACGCGGCCAGCCGAACGTGAACCTGGTCGTCGATCGCGCCGTTGCCGACCGCTTCGGAATCAACGTGAGCGATGTGCAGGATGCGGTGGAAACCGCCGTCGGCGGCAAAGCCGTCAGCCAGATCCTGATCGGCGAACAGCGCTACGATCTGACCGTCCGCTATCAGGAGCCGTTTCGCAAAACAGTAGAGGATGTCTCCAGCATTCGAATTCTGGCGTCTTCCGGTGAACGCGTGTCGCTTGGACAACTGTGCCAGATCAAGCTCGAAGACGGTGCGTCCAACATCTACCGCGAAGGGAACTCGCGCTATATCGCCATCAAATACAGTGTGCGCGAACGCGACCTCGGCTCAACGGTTGAGGATGCCATCGCGCAGGTCGGTAAGAAGGTCAAACTTCCGAAAGGATACCGAATCGAATGGGCCGGCGAGTATGAGAGCCAGAAGCGTTCGCAAGCGCGCTTGGCGTTGATTGTGCCGATCACGATTCTGGCGATCTTCCTCATCCTCTATACGGTGTTCCATTCGCTGAAGTGGTCCGGCCTGATCATGCTGAACATCCTGCTGGCGCCAGTCGGCGGCT
>JAYUJG010000439.1:0-6003 GCA_043765355.1 Acidobacteriaceae bacterium
ATCGGCACGCCCATCTGAAAAATACTGCGCAATAAAACCGTGTTTGAACTCTGCGACCCCGAGCCATTCACGGTCGCTACCTGAATGCTCATGTCGTTAACGACACGCCTCTGCCCCAATTCGCCGGACGATTCCTGGGGCACGATATCTGTAGTTGCCATCCCTTGCCTTTCTTTGTCTGAACTGTCTCAATCCGAGTGACGGAACAAACTCAGTCGACTCGCGCTTTCCCCGAACCGAAAACCCTTTATTATACGCGCCGGAGAACGGCCTCACGAAAAACTGCTTCGTATCAAGTGTCGCTTGCGCGATGCCAAAACAGTTGGCCCGGAAAACGACCGTGGAGTGTGGCGATTTGCCCCCTGCAACAGCGCAGCGCTTGCTCAACGCTCGTAGCGCTCGGCTCGAAGCAAAACCAGGCGGGCAATCCACACCGCCCGCGCCCTCGCCACTCCACCCAGCAAATAATTTGACACACTCTTGACAGAAGCATGACACCACCTCACTTCGAACCGCCTACCTTCATCTTGCGGTGAGTACTTTTCCAGGTGCGAGATCACCGACAATCACTTCTCAAAGAACTGGAGTCAAGACTATGACAAAAGAAACTTTCGTCCCTACTACCTCATCCCCAACCAGTGATTCTCCATCCAACTCACCCTCAAAGACCGGAATCAAGCGCCGCTCTTTCTTGAAAGGCCTGGGCGTAGCCGGCGCGGCGCTATCCACCGGCTCGCTCTTGGCAGCTACCGCCGAGGCCTCCGGACGTAGCGGCATTATCACCATCGGCGACGTGGCCATCCTGCGCTTCCTGGCCGCCGCCGAACTCCTCGAAACCGATCTCTGGCAGCAGTACAACGAACTCGCCGGAATCCAGGACAGCGAAGTCCCCGGAGGCAGTGGAAGTTCGGCTTACGCCGCCGCCGTCACCCAACTCGATGGCGACATGTCGCAGTACATTCACGACAACACCGAAGACGAGTTGTCGCACGAAGTATTCATCAACGCTTACCTGGTATCAAAGGGCGCGGAGCCAGTCAGCCTCGACCAATTCCGCACCTTGCCGAGCAGCCAGGCCACCGGAGCGCAGAACATCGGCCGCTTGACCAACCTTATGCAATTGTCGGTCGACACAAGTTGGTGGACGCGCTACCGCAGCCGCTCCGGCAACCCCGACCTCGGCGACACGTTCCCGCAGGCCGTCCCAACTCTGGCCGTCGGACAGCACACCGCCATCCCCCGCTCGGATAACGATCTGTCCGACCCGAACTTTCTGAATGCGATCGCCTTCACCGCCGGCTTTCACTTTGGCACCATCGAACAGGGCGGAAGCAGCCTCTACCCGAAATTGTCGCAGCGAGTGACTGGCTTGGAAACTCTGCGCATACTCCTCAGCATCGGCGGAACCGAAATCTGCCACTTTCAGACCTGGCACGATAAGGTTGGCAATCTGAAGCCGCTGACTGCCGTGGATCCAGTCACCGGTGTTTCCGTAACCTTCCCCGATCTGAATTCTCCTCCGCTGGGCGGCGAAGATTTTCAGACCAACCTCATCATGCCCGAGCCCACTTCGTTCCTCAACAAGAAGCTTCCCGCATGTTCAATCATTCGCCCCACCGAAACTCGCGGCGCCGCGATGGGAGTGGTCAAGGGTCTCGGCGCTGGTGGACTCTTCATCGGCCAGTCCAAAGCCTTCTTCAAGTTCATGCATACGCTGGCGATTGAAGCCGATTTGGCGGTGCGCGAATAGAAGAAAAATTAGCGACGCTGGATCGACACCGATAAATTGCCGCTAGTGGTTTGCCGCTGACCGCCTAACCAAGACGGATGAACAGCGCCTGACTAACGACGAAAGAGGCGCTGCGTGCCGGAAACTCCGCGCGCAGCCCTTGCAATCTCTCAGCGCCGATATTCCTGGATTCGAATCAGACAAAGAAAGGCCCACACCATGTTCGAAGGACTATTTCAACCCATGCATCTGCTTTTGATTTTCGGGATTGCTCTGCTCGTGTTCGGACCGAAGAAGCTTCCCGAGCTAGGCAAAGGAATCGGCGACGGCATCCGCGGCTTCAAGACCGCAATGAAAGACCCGGAACCCGCACCCAAAAAGGCCGCTGCTAGCAGTCCCTAAGGATACTGGCGCTGCTAACGGATAAGCTCGGCGTAGTCCGGCACTTGCATCCGGTGGCACCATAGGCTGCCCGAACACTCCACATGGCATCCCGATGGCATCCCGGATCTGTATCCCGTCGCCGTCCCCAGCCATATATAATTGCGCTCGACAATGGCGCTCGCCTCTGGCACAAAACTAGGTCCCTACGAAATTCAGTCTCCGCTGGGTGCCGGCGGAATGGGCGAAGTGTACCGCGCGCTCGACACCCGCCTCAAGCGCACGGTAGCCGTCAAGGTTCTTGCCTCTCATCTTTCGTCTTCTCCAGAACTAAAGCAGCGCATGGAGCGCGAAGCGCGGTCCATTTCTTCGCTGAACCATCCCAACATCTGCCAGCTCTACGACATCGGTTCGCAGGACGGCACCGACTACCTGGTGATGGAGTTTCTCGAAGGAGAGACTTTAGCGGAACGCCTGCTCAAAGGCGCGCTCCCGCTGAACGAAGTCTACAAAATCGGCATCGCCCTCGCCGAGGCGCTCGCCGTCGCCCATCGTCAAGGCATCGTCCACCGCGATCTGAAGCCGGGAAACATCATGCTCACCCAAGGCGGCGCTAAGCTGATGGACTTCGGCCTCGCGAAACCACTGGGCACAGCCGCCAGCGGCATGGCCTCGGGTTCGGCGCCATCATTCACCGCCGTGGCCACGATGAGCGGAGCCAGTCCGCTCAGTCCACTGACCACCGCTGGCAGCATCATCGGCACCATCCAGTACATGTCGCCCGAGCAGATCGAAGGCAAAGAAGCCGACGCGCGCTCCGATATTTTCGCGTTCGGCGGCGTGCTTTACGAGATGTCGACAGGAAAGCGACCGTTTCAGGGAAAGAGTCAGATCTCGCTGGCGTCGTCCATTCTGGAAAACGACCCCGAACCCATCAGCGCACTCAAGCCTCAAGCTCCTTCAGCCTTCCAGCATGTGGTCACGACTTGCTTGCAGAAAAATCCGGAAGACCGTTTTCAAACCGCCCACGACATTAAGTTAGAACTCCAGTGGATTGCCGCGGACAAGTCAGCCCCAACAGCCGCCGCATTGCCCGCGCCCGCGCCATCCAAAAGCCGTGAGCGTCTCAACTGGGCCGCGGGTCTCGCGGCTGCTATCGTCCTCGGCGCCGCTGCGGGAACCACCCTCCATCGTCCAGCCCAATCCGTTCCGTCCATTCGCACCGTCATCAACCCTCCCGATCAAACAACCCTCAATTTGACCGGCGATTCTGGCGGGCCGCCGATACTGTCGCCCGACGGCACGTCCATCGCGTTCGCCGCCACTGGGGCGGACGGCAAGACCATGTTGTGGGTGCGCCCCATGAACTCGCTGGACATCCATGCGCTGCCCAGCACCGAGGACGCGATTTTTCCCTTCTGGTCGCCCGACGGCCGATCATTAGGATTCTTCGCCGACGGCAAGCTGAAAACGGCCGATCTCAATGGCGGCTCCGCGCAGATGGTTGCCGATGCGCCGTTCGGCCGCGGGGGCGCCTGGGGGCCAAGCGGCGTGATCCTGTTTTCTCCGAATACCCAGGCGCCCTTGATGCAGGTCAGCGCCAGCGGCGGAACTCCGCTTCCCGTTACGAAGATCGACCCGGCTCAGCACACTTCGCATCGCTGGCCGTTCTTCCTTCCCGACGGCAAGCATTTTCTCTATCTGGGCATGAACCACGACCCTTCCAAGGCTGCCAACGATGCCGTGTACTACGCTTCGCTGGACGGGCGAGAAAATCGAGCCCTGTTCCACTCCCAATCCAACGCCGTCTACGGCAGCGGTTGCCTTTTATTCGCGCGCGGCGACCAGCTGATGGCGCAATCCTTCGACCCGGCCACCGGAATACTGAGCGACGATGCGCGACGCGTTGCCAACGGCGTGATGAACGACTCCAGCACCTGGCACATGGACGCGTCCGCTTCCAGCAACGGCTTGCTCGTTCTTGGCAGCGGCGGGACCGGCGATTGGCAGTTGACTTGGACGGATCGCAGTGGAAAACAGATCAGTGTCGTAGCCGACAAGCTCCCCAACCTGCAAGTTGCGCGGATTTCACCGCAAGAGGACCGCATCGCCCTACAGATCGATACCGGGGTGAACGACATCTGGGTGCTCGATGTGGCCCGCGGGGTGCGCACCCGGCTTACCTTCGGGCCGATTGGCAACTCGTTCCCTGTCTGGTCGCCCGACGGCAGGTGGATCGCCTACACCTCCGATCACGGCCACTCCGATCTCTACCGCAAGTCCTCGGACGGAAGTGGCACGGAGGAGCTTCTGCTCACCGACCCTCAAATTGCCATCGCCAGCGATTGGTCGCGGGACGGCAAGTATCTGATCTACTCGCGCGGCCTAGTCGGTGGCATCTCGGAGATATGGGTGTTGCCGCTGGAGGGAGAGCGCAAACCGTGGCAGGTCTTGCCGCGCGGCTCCGATGCAAGACTTTCGCCGGACGGCCGTTGGCTGGCCTACTCATCGCGTGAATCTGGCGTGGCTGAAGTGTATGTAATGGCCTTCCGCGGTGGGCAGGGTAAGTGGCAGGTCTCGACCAACGGAGGAGGGCAGCCGCAGTGGAGCAAAGACGGCAAAGAGCTCTACTACAAGGATCCGACTAACAATATTTTTGCCGTGCCGGTCAAGGATGCCGGCGGGATCCTGCAATTCGGCGCCGCGCAGGCACTCGTCACCCACTGGTCATCTCCGAATGTTGTCTACGACGTCGCCCCCGACGGCAAGAAAATCCTTCTCGACCGGGTTTCGCAGCAGGTCAGTCCGTCCGTCACTGTGGTCACGAACTTCACGGAAGGCCTCAAAAAGTAACCACGCATAACGCGATCGACAAAAATCTTGTCAACCCCCCTTTTCGACCACTTTCCTCGTAAACCGATGTATCGGCTGGCAAAATAAAGTTCGAAAAGTTGTCGGTACAGGTGGGGGGTGTTTAGTAAAATAGAACTATAGACACAAAACCACGCCCTTCCGAACAAGCCCCGCGCTCCTGGAAAACCAGTTTCCGCAGCTAAGTCCTTATTCTGGAATATTTTACGTATAAGTCCTGATTCCTCAAAGATTTGGCAGGAATTTTTCTCTAACTCCATGATTCCAATAGATGGGAGGGAGGGGGGTACCCTATCCTCGCTTCTCATCGCCGTTGGCGCGCGTGGAGGGTGCGCGGAACCTCGTAATGGCCACGGGAAAATACGGCGGCGAGACGTTGTTTGGCGGGCACGGAGCCGGCGGAAATCCGACCGCCGTTGCCATCGTCTCCGACATTCTGGCCATCGCGGGCGCAAAGCACAATTCGATCAGCCGCGCGGAACAGCCGCTGGTGCACACGCCCGTCCTTACCGCCGATTTCACCGCCAGACATTATCTGCGTTTCCTGGTCAAAGACCGCCCCGGCATCATCGCAACTCTAGCCGCAATTCTGTCCGCCAGTGGCATCAATATCGACGCCGTGTTACAGAAACCGGGCTGCGAGAAATCTCATCTCCCTTTTCTAATCACGCTTGAGGATTGCAAGGCGTCTCTGGTCGAACAGGCTCTGACGAAAATCGACGCGCTCGATTTCATGGTGCAGCCGTGTTTGCACTTGCCGATCTTGTAAACGTTGAAGTGTTAGCTCGCCCAGGGATTGACAAGCCGAACATCCACGTCTTCGAAGTGCGCAGTATTGCGGGTAGCCAGAGTTGCATGCTGCGCCAGCGCTATCCCCGCAATCATCGTATCGCGGAGATCTACCGGGCGGCCCGTTCTGTGCCGCTGCGACATGAGATCACTAGCCTGTACCGCAGCCGCCGCATCAAACGTCGCGATTCTCTGGCCCATTCTTTCGAGGAGTTCTTCAAATCCTTCGGTCA
>JAYUJG010000440.1:0-4461 GCA_043765355.1 Acidobacteriaceae bacterium
GGTTCGCATTAAAACGATTCAGGCCGTATTTTACTTCAAGCCTCGACTTGGTGTCTTCGCCGTTATTGCGCCGTCAAACCCTCAGCGAAGGCCGAATTGGGCCTCCATTTCGCGTCGTCCCGCTCTTGTAATGCTTAAATCAATATGACGAACGGCGCGACGCACGAAGTGACTACAAACCGTGAGGGTGAAAAATGCGAACGCAAGCTGAAAAAGGACAGGCATTTCGGGCGCTGCACGAGCGAGACGGAGCATTTTGTATTCCCAATCCGTGGGACGTAGGAACAGCGCGGTTGCTGGCGCATCTGGGCTTTGAGGCTCTGGCGACGACCAGCGCCGGTTACGCCTTCTCGGTCGGACGGCGCGACAACTCGGTCGAACGCGATGAGATGATGGCGCACGTCGCGGCGATGGCCTCGGCGACCGATCTTCCGGTCAGCGCCGATCTCGAAAATGGTTTTGGGGATGCGCCCGAAATTGTCGCCGAGACTGTGAGTCTCGCGACCACGACCGGACTAGTGGGCTGCTCGATCGAAGACATGTCAGGACAGAGTCATGCAATTTACGACCGAGAGCACGCGGCGGATCGCATTCGTGCGGCGGCGGAAGTGGCGCACTCTTCGAGAGTGGCGATCCCATTTACTCTGACCGCGCGGGCGGAAAACTATCTGGTAGGCAAGCGCGACCTCGGCGACACGATCAAACGATTGCAGGCCTATCAGGAAGCTGGCGCCGATGTTCTCTATGCGCCGGGCCTCACCAACAAAGAAGATATCGCTGCGCTGGTCCGCGCGGTGGACCGTCCGGTCAACGTCATCATGGGGCTGGCAGGCGTCAAACTGAGTCTTCGCGACCTTTCGACGATCGGAGTCAAGCGGGTGAGCGTCGGCAGCGCACTCTCTCGCGCCGCGCTCGGCGCTTTTTTGCGCGGAGCGCGAGAGATGATGGAGAAGGGCACGTTTACTTTCGCGGAAGACGCCGTCAGTTTCAAAGATCTGAGCCAAATGTTTCAGGTATGACGAGACTTGTCGTCGCTCTACTCCGTCGCTCTACTCCACCGCGACTTCGTAGTCCCGCCCTTCCCAGCGCGCTGCATTTTTCCAGTAGAACGTGAAGACAATCTCGCGGCCTACCGCGAGCGTCTCTGTCGGAAGGTCGACGTGCTGCAGATTCCATCCGCTTTCCGCGGAGTCGCTATCTTGACTCGTCTGCCAGTTGTCGACGCTCCAGTGTACGCGCGCCTGATCCATCAGTAGTAGCCGCAGTTTCTTGCCGCAGAGCATGGTGCGCGGCTTGTTGTTGAAGCGCCAGTTGAAATATTTCCCCGACACTTTATTTTTTAAGTAACGCTCGACCGTTTGCGGAGGCTGATCGAAAATCTTGCCGTCCAGCAGCGACCGGCGCAGCTTGATGTATTCGGAGTGAGCCCACACCAGGGGACACGCCGACCCTGACGCTTTGCCGGCAAAGAGTTCGCGCTCGGGAATGTTGGCCGTGTCCCATACCTGCTCGGGAATCAGGCGGCTGGCTCCGGTGGAATTTTCCATCACGGTGAGCAACACCTCGGCGGACGCGGGGCGTCCCGCCGCGAGTTCGTAGTGGGCGCGCTCGCCCGCGAGAAGCGGCCAGGGCCGGCCGATCCCCGTGCCGTCAAAGGGAGACCCGTCTTCGTGTTCACCGTAGCCGTCGCGATTGTAGCGATACCACGCTGGTCCGTTGGGCAGCTTTACGCGGAGCAATTCGTCGATCACTTTGACAGTGTTAACGATGCGCGGATCGTCGGGCGCGCGGAGGCCAAAGCGAACCAACGCCAGCGCATCGGGGCTGACGATTTCTACTGCCGACACATTCGGCGCGGCGGCGCGATTCTTGATGGGGACAAAACCTTGTAGCGGAGAAGCCGCGCCGTCGCCATCCGCGGGTGTGATGCGCACGTAGTAGCCTTCCACGCCGACCTGGCGGGCGATGTCGGTATTCGTAGCGTACGTCCAGCGTTCGATGTTGTCGTTCCAGGTATCGGCCATCTGGCGCAAAAATTCCGCAGGCGCCGAGTGTCCGATCGATTCGGCAAGATCGGCGGCGACCAGCAAGGCGGCGACTTCGGCGGCCAGCGTGAACGGAGAATAGCCGCCATCCTCTTCCCAGCGGTCCTGCTGCGTGACGGGACCGTTGGCCACAATAAACGCCGCCGCTTTGCGCACCACCGGCCACCAGCGCTCGCTACTCAGAAAGCAACGAGGCGATTCGCGGCGCAAGAGATCGACCAACAGAATCGGAAAGGCGGTCTCGTCCATTTGCAGGCCGTTCCAGTAGGGACGCCCATCCAGCCACATGTTCTGCGCCCAGTGTCCATCGGCTTCCTGCGTGGCTTCGAGGTAATGGAGCACCCGAAGTGCGTCGTCGTGTGCTCCCGCCGCCAATAGTCCGCAGGCGTTCTCAACCAGATCGCGCGGCCAAATCAAATGGTAGCCGCCCAGATCCTCGTCGCCTTTGTTGAAGCCCCACGGAATCGAGAGGCTGGCGATGATTCCGCCAAGAAAGTCTTTCGATTCGTGGGTGCGAAGAACGGCCATGCTGGAGCGGTATAAATCTTTTTCGCGCGGCTTCTCGTCGAGCTTCTTCAGCGACTTCTGCCAGTGCTGCCATTGAAAGACGTAGTCTTTGCGGGTCGATTCAAAGGGAGTAAAAAGAGAAGAGATCACCTGCTGACCAGCCTCCGCCCAGATTCCGCCAAAGCCGAGGGCCAGAATGAACTCTCCGTTGCAGGCGGCCAGGTCGATTTCAGCGGTCAAAGCGACGTTGCCGTTTTCCGCGCGATCATACTCCCGTGTTATCTGGAAATTTTGCGAGAGGTCTTGCCAGCCATCCGAAGTGCCGGCAAATCCCACCGACCGTTTCAGCAGGGGAGCGGAGCAACCGAGTGCGAGCGCGCAGGAATCGCGCTGCGCAAAAAGCATCGGCGCGCCTTTGTAGTCCCCGCACCAGCCCGTGTTGCCGTATCCCATATTGGCCAGATGTGAGGCCAGCAGCGCGTAGAGTCGGTAGTCGTTCAGCTTCCCCCTCAACGGCACGAAGCGTATTTTCTGCAACACGACGTTTCGCCACGGATCGGTCAGCACTTCTTTTTCGATCCGGTACTCCCCGGTGATGCAGGTGTTGGTGAGTTCGTAGGCTGGCACTCCCGGTTCGATGGGAAGATTCTGGAAGGTACAATGACGTTTCTCTTCCGAGAAAAAATCCCGGCCGTTGGTGACAAGCAGACCGAAGTCGCGAATGCAAGCCTGGTCCACTCGCGGGAAATAGATTTCGTTCAGAATGCCATGACTGAGCGTGAACCAAACCCGGCTGTTGAGGTTAAGGGCGGTGCCGACGCCGGTCTTGGCGCTCGACGTCCAGCGGGGTTCGATGCCGGGCCCGCCCGGCGCATCACGAAGATTATCGCTCACGGATTTTCTCCCTCGCCATCAAGCAGTGTGCCAGAAGATGCGGATTTGCGCCGGAAGTTTCACCCGGCCCCGTAAAATACGCATCCAAGGGAATACATGCCAGCCTATCGTCGCATTCGTTGTCCGCTTGGCCGAGGCTTTTATCGCAGGCGTGTCCGCGTCGCGATGGTGGCTGTCTTTGGATTGCTGATGGCTCTTCCGCCGGGGCTTGGCGAGGACGCCTCTCGCTCCTCGATAGCGTCGGTACGCTCGGCGGGACTCGACCGCGGGTTCGGACGGCTCTACGATCTGGACTTTGCGGGCGCGCAAAAGGAATTCGAGTCGTGGGAGAAGATAAACTCCGGCAATCCCATGGGACCGGCGAGCGAGGCGGCCGGCATTCTGTTTTCCGAATTCAATCGCCTCGGCGTGCTCGAGGCGCAGTTCTACGAAGACGATTCGGTCTTCGCCGCGCGCAAGAGGTATGACGCTGACCCAGCACAACGCGCGCGCTTCGATCAGGAACTTGGCCGGGCGGAAGATTTGGCAAAAGTAAGGTTGGGTCGAGTCCCTCACGATCGCGACGCGCTTCTGGCGATGACCTTCGCCGCAGGCTTGCGCTCGGACTTTGCGGCACTCATCGAGAAGCGGAATCTGGCGTCGCTGCACTACACGAAAGAAGCGACGGCATGGGCTCAGCAACTGCTGGCCGCCGATCCCGATTGCTATGACGCGCATTTGGCCGGCGGAGTGAGCCGCTACATCATTGGATCGATGGCGGCGCCGGTGCGCTGGGTGTTGCGCCTGGGAGGCGTGTCAGGAGACAAAGCTGGCGGCATTGCGGAACTCCAGATGACCGCAGCAAAGGGGCTGTTGCTCGCGCCTTTTGCTCGCATCTTGCTGTCGATTGCGTATGTTCGCGAAAAAGATTTTGGGCACGCTCGCGAACTGCTGTTGGGATTGCAGCGAGATTTTCCCGACAACTCTCTGTTCGGCCGCGAACTGGCGCGACTGGACAAGAACGGCAGCCGTTGAA
>JAYUJG010000441.1:0-3391 GCA_043765355.1 Acidobacteriaceae bacterium
GCCGTCGGCTGCCATCGGTGCGACTAACCCACTTCTCAAACGCGAGAAGTGGGGCATCCCTCGTTTGTTTCTCTGCCCAACGAGAACAACCGCACACGTTATACTGGCGGCCTGAGAGATCGGGGCCACCCGTCCGAGTGATCGACAGGAAGAGTGACCGACGGGAAGTATGAGGAGAAAGTCAGCGCACGTCGCGGATGACCAGAACCATCCCGGGCCGCAGGGCGGCGATGTTGCGGTTTTCCTGCTTCAGGGCTTGGACGGTGGTGTTGTACGAGGTGGCAATCGAATAGAGAGTTTCACCGCGTTTTACTTTGTGATGCAGGATGGCGTTCGCGGATGCGCTTTGAGTTGCGGATTGCGAGTTGTGTTTTGATTTTGTGGAACGCTTGCTGGCGACATGCGTTTCCGCAGCGGCTTTTGTGCTCGTCACTGGCAGGTGGAGATACAGGATGCGTCGTCCCGAGAGGCTGCTGCCTTTGAGGTGGTTCCAGACGCGAATCATTTTTGCGGAGACGCCGAAATTCTCGGCCACAGATTCGACCGTATCTCCTTTTCTTATCTTGTAGTGAGTGGTCGAGTGGGCGTAGGTGCTGGTGTCGGATTGCTTGCCCGCGGCGATTGGGATGATCAGTCGGCTTTCGGGTTCGAGCGCTATTCGAGTGACTCCGTTGGCGCTGGAACTGTCACTATTCAGGTCGTTCGCTTCGGCGATGGCTTTTGGCGTTGTGTGATAGGTCTTGGCTACGGCGGCGAGAGTTTCTCCGTCCTGCACTTTGTGATAACGCCACCAGACGCGTTTGTCGGCGGGGATCGAGGCGACCGCGAGTTGGAACTTGTCGGCGGTTCCGGCGGGCAGGTGGAGATCGAATCCGCGGTCTTTCTCCGTAACTTTTGGAGTTGTCAGCCTTAACAGGCTGGGATTGAGGTCGGACAATTCCTCGGTAGTGGCGTCGACGCACTCCGCAGCCAGCCTTAGGTCGATTGGATAGTTGATCTTGATGGTGTCGTAGGGAACGGCTTTATCTTTGACGACCGAATCCAGCCCGTACTGCGCGGGGTTCTTGGCCATGATGGTGACGGCCACGATGATGGGAACGTAGTTGCGCGTTTCTTTGGGCAGCACGTTGCGGTTGTAGAGTTCCCAGAAATCGGCGTATCCGGTGCGCTTGACGGCGGACTGGACTCTGCCGGGGCCGGAGTTGTAGGCGGCCATGGCCAGGTACCAGTCTCCGAACTGGTTGTAGAGGTCTTTCAAGTGGTGCGCGGCGGCTCGGGTGGCTTTTTCTGGATCCTGACGATCGTCGACCCACCAGCTGCGTTCCAGTCCGTAACCTTTAGCGCGGCTGCCCATGAACTGCCACATGCCTCTGGCGCCTGCCCTGGAGACGGCTAAGGGATGGAATCCGGATTCGGCCTGGGCTAGATAGATGAGTTCCTGCGGAACGCCCGCTTCGCGCAAAACACGGCGGATCATGTCTTCGTAGCGGCCGGAGCGGGCCAAGCCGTGCTCGAGTGTGCCGCGTCCGCGTCCCGAGAAGTAGTTGATGAAGCCGGCGACCTGATCGGTCATCACCAGGGGCAGATCGGAGTGCGTGGATTTGATCTCGGCTTCGGCTTTGGCTTTGACGCTGGCGTCGGCGGTGGGCGTCAGTTCGTTCGCCTCGTCGATCGGAGCGGGCTCGGATTTTTGCTCGGCGAATCCGTCGCCTTGTTGCAGGGCTGCCAGTTCGAGGTTGTTGACGCCATCCAGAAGGCGGTCGAGTTCGTGCTGGAGGCGGTCATCTGCTTTGAGATCGAATGCGCTGCCCAGCAGTTGGTTGAAAGCGCTGTCGAAATTCTGCCTGGCGGCTTCAAGATGGCCATCTTTGTAGTTGACCTGGCCGGACTGGTATTCCTTTTCGACGCGGGCGATCAGCTCGGCGATGGGATCGGCCTGGGGCGCCTGCGGAGTTTCAGGTTTCGATTGGGGCGCGGCGGCGGGCTTCTGCTTTGCCTGGTCCTTTTGTTGCTGGTCTGGCGGGTTGGCCGCTCGGATCAGGGCCGGAGCTTGGGCCTGGAGGGGCGGCGCGAACGAGGCAGTCTTCTGTGCTCCCTGGCAGGCTAGGGTGGCGAGGGTTGCCGCTACGGCGGCGGAGAGCAGGATCGTCCGCATCGCAGGCCAACACGAGTTGGAAGAAAACCTCATATTTTCTAAGACTTACGAAATCGTCTCGGGACGACATGATCCCCTTGCTATGGAGATGGTACTATCGCAAAATTCGATGGGTCAACGCCACCGAAGAACCATTACGGGCGTTACTTCAGGAACCGGTGGGCATGTTACCCCAGGGGCCGGAGGGATGGCAAACGGGCGCTAAAGCGCGGGTTATTCGCGTGGCTTAACGGCACGAGTAAACTCGTGCCGTTCCCGTTCGTGAAGTAAGTCGGAGTTTCGGCAGGATCTAAAAATTCGGCCAAGAGTTTGGAGTCATCGAAAGTGAATATGAGAGCGATTCAAATCAAGCAAACGGGCGGGCCGGAAGTGATGGAATTGGCGGAGGTGTTGGTTCCACAGGCCAAGGCCAACGAAGCCGTCGTAAAGATTGCGGCGGCGGGCGTCAACTTTATCGATGTCTATAACCGAGAGGGCCGTTACAAGGCGCCGCTGCCGCTGGTGCTGGGACAGGAAGGCGCGGGAGTGGTTTCGGCGGTCGGTGCGGACGTGCATGAGGTGGCGGTTGGGGATCGCGTGGCGTATGCCAATTTTCTGGGAAGTTATGCCGAATATGCCGCCGTACCCGCGGAACGGTTGGTGAAGATTCCTTCGGGCGTTAGCGATCGCGAGGCGGCGGCGGCCATTTTGCAGGGGATGACGGCGCACTATCTGGCGCACGACACATATCCGTTGAAGAGTGGAGAGACGGCGCTGATTCACGCGGCGGCCGGGGGCGTTGGATTGCTGCTGGTGCAGATGGCGCACAACATTGGGGCGCGGGTGATCGCTACGGTTTCGACCGAGGAAAAGGCGCAGTTGGCGCGGGCGGCGGGGGCGGATGAAGTCATCCTCTATATGCAGGCGGATTTTGAGGCCGAGACCAAGCGGCTGACCGGCGGCAAGGGCGTCGACGTCGTGTATGACTCGGTGGGTAAGACGACGTTCGACAAGAGCCTCAACGTGCTGCGTCCGCGGGGGATGATGGTGCTGTTTGGGGGGTCGAGCGGAGCGGTGCCGGCGATGGATCCGCTGTTGCTATTGCAGAAGGGATCGATCTATCTGACGCGGCCGACGCTCGGAAATTATACTTCGACTACGTCGGAGTTGCGACAGCGCGCGGGAGCGGTGTTTGGGATGATTCGCGACGGCAAGCTCAAGCTGCGGATCGAACATGTTTATCCGCTCGCCGAGGTA
>JAYUJG010000442.1:0-4974 GCA_043765355.1 Acidobacteriaceae bacterium
AGCCAGCGGCGCAGCAGCGAACTGGAGTATCCGTTAGTGATGGTGGTGAAGGCGCTATTGCCGTCCGCGGCGACGATGCCAGTCTGCTCCTGATCGGAATCGGGGGTAAGCCGACCCGCGGTTTTGCGCTGAGTATCGGCCAACCAAAGGCTATTCCCGAGGCCGTTGGGATTGGCCCGGTAGAGAATGGCCATTTGACTGCCGGGCGAAAAAGTTCCTCCTGTGTAAGGCGCAGGCTCACCCCAGTGTTCCATTTCTTTGCCGGAAGCATCCAGCCAAGCCAGTTCGCGGTTCTGGACGGTAGCGATGCGATAAACTAGCACGTTGTGGCTGGCGGAAAAATAGCCGATGTCGCGGGGATTGTAGTACTCGACATTGGCCGCGATGGAGATGGGCTTGCCTTCGAAGCGCAGCCCCGCGGCATCGAACTTCTGCGCCGTAAGCGTGCCTTCGGTGAGGTAGAAAAGATATCCGTCGCTGTAGGCGACATTGGAGCCCACGGTCAGGATCTGTTGGGGCTCGCCACCATCGAGGGAGGCGGCATACACGCCGCCGACCGGATCCTTGCCGCCGCGCGCCACGTAGAGGAAATGGCGGCCATCGGGAAGGAAGAGAGGGTTGCGATTGGTGAATCCGACCGTGTCTTTGCGTGCAGCGGTGAGTTCAGTCGGAGTGCCTCCTCCGTCGGACACGGCGACGAGCGGCCCCTCGATTCTGGGGGAAAAGACGATCATTCCGCGCGGGCTCCAGCTTGCGCCGCGTCCCTCGGGCGCATCACAGATCACCTGTGCAGGGCCGCCGGCGGCCTCGACTTTCTTCAACTTGCCGTCGGCAAAAAAACCGATGTACTTGCCGTCAGGCGACCAAAAAGGAAATGTGGCACCTTGGGTCCCGGCAATCGGTTGGGCCGCGCCCGCACTGATCCGTCGCACGAAAATCATCGGCGGATCGGTATTCTGGCTCGAGGGGGCTGTTTGCCGTGCCGCCACCAGCGCCAATTGCTGCCCGTCCGGCGACAATACGGGCGCTCCATTGATGACATCGATGAAATGGAAACTTGCCGGCTCCTCGATGCTGGCGTGGACCGATTGTTGCGCGGAAGTCAGGCGGCCCGCATAGATAAGGAGGAGGGCACCTGCGGCTGCGGCCACGAGCCAGCCTACGATCATAGCGGCCGTGAGAGCCGTGGCCGTTTTCTTTCGCTTGGAAGTCACAACGGCCGGAGCACCGACTTGGCTGCCGCCGGTGGCGATCCACTGTAGTTGCAGCTTGAGGTCGTGCGCGCTCTGGAAGCGGTCGTCAGGCTCCTTGGCCAGGCAGACGCGGACGACGTTCTCCAAGGCTGGCGGCGTCATGGGCTGTAGGGTTGTGATCGGCTCGGGATCTTTTTCCAGAATTGCACTGGCCAGCGAAAGTTGGCTCTTGCCTTGGAAGGCACGCTTGCCGGTGAGCATTTCGTAGAGCATGGCGCCGAAAGAGAAGATGTCGCTACGGGCATCGGATTCCTTGCCTTGAATCTGTTCCGGGCTCATGTACTGGACGGTACCGATCAGAGTTCCGGCGACCGTGACCGGCGAGGCCATGCTGGCGATAGTGGCCGCCATGGTTGCCATCGAAGAAATTCCCGGAGATCCCGACGGAGGGCCGGCGGCCAGCACATTGGGCTTCGCCAGGCCGAAGTCCATCAACTTGGCGCCGCCTTTAGTGAGCATGACGTTTCCCGGTTTTAAATCACGGTGGATGATGCCGGAGCGGTGCGCCTTCTGAAGGGCATCGGCGATTTCGATGGCGATCTTCAGGGACTCGTTGGAAGTGAGTGTCTTGTGCGCAAGGCGAGCGTAGAGGGTTTCGCCTTCGAGGTACTCCATGACCAGGAAGTCGACGCCATCCTGGGAACCGACGTCGTAGAGAACGCAGATGTTGGGATGCTGCAAGCCGGAGATGGTTTTGGCCTCGCGCTCGAAACGGGCACGGATATCCGGGCTGGAACTCAAATGCGTAGGCAGAACCTTGATCGCGACAGTGCGCTCCAGGCGGGTGTCGCGAGCGAGGTAGACCTCGCCCATCCCGCCCGCGCCCAGTGGCGATTGAATTTTATATGGACCGAGAGTCGTGCCAGAGGTAAGGGCCATCGGTGCGGGCAATTGTAACGTATGGAGCAGCTTGTGAAGGGCGCGACGATTCTGGATGGTTCGTCGGGAACAAAAAAACGATCCATAAACGGCGTTCGAGGAAGTCTGGGCGGGGCGGGCATTCGACGGGACCACACTTTCCCCAAGTGGACTTCTGGCCCGGGATAACTTCCGGATTCCCCGCCATACGGGACGGATCGGCACCCCAATCTAGGAATCTCGGCGCCTTTCGGTCTATTCGCTCCACCTGTCGCCGGGGTGCCCCACACATCGCGTACTTTGCGATGTGTGGGTCTTGGATGCCATCGAGAAGCGTCGAGATCAAATCCACATGGCGCAGCGACCGCAAATCGCAGTGCTACTCATGCAGTTTCCCGTTAGTCTACCTGCCGCGGGGTGGTGATCGCGCCTTCCGCCGCCGACCTTACCAGCGCCGCGTACTTGGCGAAGACTCCAGTTTTATAGCGCGGAGCGGGAGCCTTCCATTCCGTCATGCGTCTGGCAATTTCAGCGTCAGAAATCTCCAGTTCCAACCTGCGGACCTTGGTATCGATGGTGATTTTGTCACCTTCTCGAATCGCGGCGATCGGACCGCCTAATGCCGCTTCTGGAGCTACGTGGCCCACCATCAGGCCTCTCGTCGCGCCGCTGAAGCGTCCGTCGGTGATCAGCGCGACGCTTTCCCCAAGCCCTTCGCCTACAATGGCGGCGGTTACGCTCAGCATTTCTCTCATGCCCGGTCCGCCTTTCGGGCCTTCGTAACGGATCACCACTACGTCGCCAGCTTTGATCTGTTTGCTGGTCACGGCCTGCATCGCCGCTTCTTCGGAGTCGAACACGCGGGCGGGTCCAGTATGAGACTGGCGTTCGTGCCCGCTCATCTTTACCACTCCGCCGCCCGGAGCCAGGTTGCCTTTCAGAATTACCAAACCGCCAGTTGCCTTGAGCGGTTTGCTCAGCGGAGCGATCACCATTTGTCCCGGCGTTTCTATCGCCGCGTTCGCTTCTTCGGCAAATGTTTTCCCGGTAACGGTCATCGTCGAGCCATCGACGTGCTTGCCATCCAGCAGGCGTTTGGCGATGACCGGAATGCCCCCGGCCGCGTCCATATCGGCAGCCACATATTTTCCCGCAGGCTTCAAATCGGCCAGCAGCGGCGTGCGTTCGCTGACGCGCTGAAAGTCGTCGATCTCCAGCGGCAGCCCCATCTCGCGTGAAATCGCTAACAAATGCAGCACGGCATTCGTCGATCCGCCCGTCGTTGCCACGCCGGCGATCGCGTTCTCGAACGCCGCATGGGTCAGAATCTCGCTCGGACGAATTCCCTTCTTCAAAAGATTCATGACCACTTCACCGCAGCGGAACGCTATTTCGTCCTTTCGCGGATCCATCGCGGGCACGCCGTTGAATCCCATCGGCGACAGCCCGATCAGCTCCATCACCGTGCTCATCGTGTTCGCCGTATATTGGCCGCCACAAGCTCCGGCTCCGGGACACGCTACATTTTCCAGCGCCAGCAGATCGGCGTCGCTCATCTTGCCCGCGGCATTTGCCCCAACCGCCTCGAATACATCTTGAATGGTGACGTCTTTGCCCTTGTACTTTCCGGCAGCGATCGTTCCACCGTACAGCACCATCCCCGGAAGATTCATTCTCGCCAGCGCCATGGCCGCCGCCGGAATCGTCTTATCGCATCCGACCACGCACACCGCTGCGTCAAAAAGCTGGCCGCGGCAAACTAGTTCGATCGAATCCGCAATCACCTCGCGGCTTACCAGCGAAGCCTTCATGCCTTCGGTCCCCATGGTCTCGCCATCGGAAATGGCGATGGTATTGAACTCCATCGGAGTGCCGCCAGCCGCGCGGATGCCTTCTTTCACCTTGGCCGACAAGCGACGCAAATGAAAATTGCACGGCATGGTTTCGATCCAGGTATTGGCGACGGCGATCAAGGGCTTGGCGAGATCGGCGTCGGTAAAGCCGATGGCTTTGTACATGGCGCGCGCCGGAGCCTGGTCGCGCCCGTCTGTGATAAAGCGACTGCGATGTTTCAGGTCGGAAGTCATGAGCAGTGGTGCCGTGATGCGGACAGTCTAGCTGAATCGAAAGGTTCTCAGTTCTCAGTTCCCGGTTCTCGGTGAGAACGGGACGGTCTTACTGAGAACTGAAAACTGAAAACTTTCTTCTAGGCGTTGACCGCCACTTTCGCTGACACCGGATTCGACTCGGCCGCTTTCTTCTTCTCCGCCGGCAGCCACGACATCATCGCGCGCAACTGTTCGCCAACTTTTTCAATCGGATGCTGTTTCGCAGCCTCCCGCAATTTCGCGAACTTCTTGCCGCCTTTTTTATTCTCCTTAATCCATTCCTCGGCGAATTTTCCAGACTGAATCTGCTTCAGCACTTTCTTCATCGCCTTGCGCGTGTCGTCTCCAACCACCACTTCGCCGCGCGTCAGATCGCCGTATTCGGCGGTGTTCGAAATCGAATCGCGCATCCGGCTCAGGCCGCCTTCGTAAATCAGATCAACAATGAGCTTCACTTCGTGCACGCACTCGAAGTATGCGATCTCGGGAGCATATCCAGCCGCTACCAGCGTCTCAAAGCCTTTCTGCATCAGCGAAGTCAGCCCGCCGCACAAAACCGCCTGCTCGCCAAAGAGGTCGCTCTCCGTTTCTTCTCTGAAAGTTGTCTGCAACACTCCGGCGCGCGTCGAACCGATGCCGTGCGCATAGCTCAGCGCGAATTCGTGCGCGCGCTTGCTAGCATCCTGATGGATCGCCAACAACGACGGCACTCCGCCGCCTTGCGCATAGACGCGGCGCAGCAAATGGCCGGGACT
>JAYUJG010000443.1:0-2516 GCA_043765355.1 Acidobacteriaceae bacterium
GAGGCGGCGGACGGCGCTGCTGGGGAGTTAGTCATGCGTGGACCGCAGTTTATGCTCGGATACTGGAAGGAACCCCAGGCCACAGCGGGCGTGCTGCGCGATGGCTGGTATTGGTCGGGCGATGTGGTTCGCCGCGACGCCGACGGCTACTATCATGTGCTGGATCGCCGCAAGGAAATGATCAAGTACAAGGGCTTTCCGGTAGCGCCGGCAGAGGTGGAAGCTGTGCTCATGGAACATCCCGGCGTCCGCGACTGCGGCGTCATTGCGCGCCCGAACGACGACGCGGGGGAGATTCCCTGCGCATTTATCGTGCTGCGCGAAGGCTCCACGGCCTCTGCAGCTCTGGAAAAAGAATTGTGCGGCTTTGTGGCCGAACGCCTCTCATCCTACAAGCAACCGCGCGAAGTACACTTCGTGGATGCCGTGCCGCGAACGCCGTCAGGCAAAATTCTGCGGCGGGAGCTGCGCGCAAGAGTGGTGTAGACGGCGATAGAGCCTGCTCTGTCAGCCCTGCGTGATCCACTTCCACTGCTCCGCCGAGAGAGGGACAACAGACAAGCGACCTTGCCGAACTAACGGCGAATCCGCAAATAGCTTGTGAGCCTTGATTTCCGCCAGCGTCACGGCTTTCTTCAGTGGCGCTCCCACCTGAATCTTCACCAGCGGCGTCTTCGCATCGCTGGCATCCACGGAAACAACCTTCGCTGTGCCCACAGCAGCCTTCTCGTCGCTTGTGTGATAAATCAGCAGATTAGATCCAGGCTTCATCTCGCGCAGATACTTCACCGCCGCTGGGTTGGTAACTCCATCCCAGATCGTGGTTTTGTCGCGTTGCAGATTTGCGAAGGAATAAACCGTCGGTTCTGTTTTCAGTAAGTAGTGCATCCACTCGCCTCTCGCACTTCAAGAATCTACTTCAGCAGCCCGTAGACGTCTACTTCACCCCGCGTACCAAAATACACTCGCCCATTGACGATCATGGGAATGACGAAGCGTGCTTCGATTCCCGCGCGATCACGTTCCGGCTTTTCGTCGGAACTGTAGATCGGCTGGCTGATTTTGGCGGCGTCGAAAGCATACAGCACGGCCTGCCGGCTGCGGCCTCTGCCACCCTTTGTCGAAACCAGCCACACGATGGCATCCTTGGTCCCGTTGGCGGAAATCGAGGGCGTCGAGCCGGGAGACTCGAACTTCATGTTCGAAGCTGCAACCGGTTTCACCTCGCCGCCGGCAATAGCGTAGTCCTTGAGAGGATCCTTGTCGGCTGCGAAAAACGCATGCTCGTTCCAATATGCCAACGCACCGTAGGCTTCTCCACCCAATGGGACAGTTTGTACGATCGCATCACGGTTCGGAAGAAACTTACCCATGGCGTCGCAATCAATGACAAAAAACCGCTTATCTTTGGACGTCTGGAGCATCAGGTGGCGATGCGGCCCGGGCTGGTCGGGCAAAAGCGTCGGTCCACCCGATCCCAAATCCATGTCCGTGTCGGCCATTTGCTCCTGGTCGTGGGGAGTGAAGTAGTCCAGAACCGCGATTGAGGAGCCCTGTAGCCTTAGCTTCACCACCGAGTCGCCGTAGTCCTTGCCGCCGGACGAGACGTTGAAGGATCCATTACCCGTCGGCACGTAGATGTTCCCGCTCGCGTCAGCGGCTGGGCCGGTATCACTCTCCCAGATTCCGTCTTCGTTGCCGTCCGGAGAGGTATTGAACACCGCCTTTTGTGCCAGCGTTGCCGGGCCGTAGGCCATGACCCATCCGTGATACGGACCACGGTCGCACGAGGACGCCCAGGTGAGAAACAGATTGTCGTTCGCGAGCAGCAGCGCGGCGCGCGGATTTTCGCGAAGCGGGTCGAACCCAATCTGTCCGTTAGCGCTGCCATCGCCTTTTCCGGGCACGGATGCGGAGATGAGTTTGGGACCGCCAAATTTCTCTGCACCGGTCGTGATCGCCAGCGCGTGCAAATGCTGGAAGTATTCGTTGCTGCCGAGCGTGTGCCGAATCATGGTCCGGGCTAGCACGTACAGAGTGCCTGTTTTTATGTCAATCACCGGCGTCGAAGTAACGCCGACCTCTGGATCCAGAAACGGGCACCCCACGTCGTGCGACGTCAGCGTTGTGATTCCCTTTTCGCTGTCGAGGAAGCTGACTTGCCACAGCGGGGCCCCTTCAGGACGAGTGGCATCGAAGGCATACACTCTGTCGTGCTCGGTGGCGACAAACAGCACATCGTGCTTCCCTTTTCCGGTAATTTCTACCCCGGGCACGAACAGCGGCTGCGCGAATACCGCACCATCGACGTGAAATGCTCCAACTTTCCCGAATTGCCGGGCATTCACGTTGCGCGGGGTCAACGTGTCCTCGCTCAGCGTTGCGCCGGTGCGCATATTGTCATATTGCGAAGTGGTGACCTGCGCGTATGCGCTGAGGGACAATCCAAGCAGGATGCCAAATGGGACAAACAGTTTCATCAGGACCTCTCTTGCAGAAATACTTTTGATGGTGGC
>JAYUJG010000444.1:0-8814 GCA_043765355.1 Acidobacteriaceae bacterium
ATCACTCCGGTGGCGATGGAAAAGGGATTGCGGTTTGCGATTCGCGAAGGCGGGCACACGGTGGGTGCCGGGACGATTGCGGAGATTGTCACGTAGCAGAGGTCAGAGGTTCGAGGTCGGATTGCAGAGGTAGAGCAAAAGCGGCTTGTGGCTTGCCGCCAGATCTTTCCTTCCGGATAGTCCTAGTGACTCTGCCGGGAGAGGTTAGAGGGAAAAACAGTGACTGGAAAAGAAAGAATTCGCATTCGGTTGAAGGCTTACGACTATCGCATTCTGGATCAGTCGACGGGCGAGATCGTGGAGACGGCGAAACGTACCGGCGCGCAGATTGCCGGGCCGATTCCTCTCCCTACGATGAAGAACAAGTATTGTGTGCTGCGTTCTCCGCACGTGGATAAGAAGTCGCGGGAAGCGTTTGAGATTCGTACGCATAAGCGGCTGCTCGATATTCTCGAGCCGACGCAGCAGACGGTCGATGCGCTGATGAAGCTCGATCTGCCTGCGGGCGTGGACGTCGAGATTAAGGCGTTCGGCGGTAAGGAGCATAAGTAGGCGTGTGGTAGCGGGGCTTTGCCCCGCTAGGACGGGGCGGATCCCGGTCGCCACACAACATATAAAGAGCGATTGCTCCCCAGCCAATAGCCGGCGGTTGATGAACGACGAGCCAAGCTGGGAACGGAGAGAGAAATGGCAAGAGTTACTGGAATTTTGGGTAAAAAAGTCGGCATGACGCAGCTCTTCGATTCGAAGGGCGATGTGCGGCCGGCGACGGTGTTGCAGGCTGGTCCATGCGTTCTCACGCAGCATAAGACCATGACTCGGGATGGTTACGAGTCGGCGCAGATTGGGCTGGTTGAATTCGTGAAGGAAAAAAATCTGACGAAGCCGATGAAGGGCCATTTCGCCAAGCACAACCTGCCGCCGGTGAAATTCATGCGCGAGGTTGGCGTGGAAGTCGACGCTCCGGGCGAGACGACCGAGGGCGTGCTGAAAGCTGGCGACCGCATCCTGGTGGATATTTTCGAGAACGAGCGCTTTGTCGATGTCATTGGAACCAGCAAGGGACACGGCTTTCAGGGCGTGGTGAAGCGCCATCACTTTGCGGGTGGCCCGAAGTCGCACGGTTCGATGTTTCAGATTACGGGTTCGATCGGCTCGTCGGCATTTCCGTCGCGCGTGTTCAAGGGGATGCGGATGTCGGGTCACATGGGCGATGCGCGCATTACGACCCGCAACCTCCGGATTTTGGGTATCGACAAAGACGAAAACCTGTTGGTCGTCGAGGGCAGCGTGCCGGGAGCGAACGGCGGCTACATCATGATCAACAAGGCGAAGAAGCCGCCGAGAGAGCGTCGCGGATTTGCGGGTTCGGCTACGGTCGATCCGTTGAAGGCGGCGAAGAGAGCGGCCAAGAAGGGGTAAGTGCGGTCGCTGGTCGCTGGTCGTTAGTTGTTAGTCGTTCGGTTTGCAGTGAGCGGTCAGCCGTGAGCAGTTCAGAAGACGAGAGATATATGGCAACTATCGATATTTACACGATGAGCGGGGGCAAGGCGGGGACGCTGGAACTGGCCGACGAAGTTTTCGGCGCGGTCAACGAAGACTTGCTCTGGGAAGCGATCACGCATTATCGCGCCGCAGCGCGTGCGGGTACGCATGCCACCAAGAACCGCTGGCGCGTTTCCGGTTCCGGCAAAAAGCTCTGGAAGCAGAAGGGCACGGGACGGGCGCGTATTGGTTCGGTCCGTTCGCCACTGTGGCGCCACGGCGGCACGGTGCATGGTCCGCAGCCGCGTTCGTACGACTACGCGTTCCCGAAGAAGAAACTGCTCGGCGCATTGCGTTCGGCACTGGCTTCGAAGTTTGCCGACGGCAAGCTGATGGTCGTCAAGTCGTTCGAGGTGAAAGAACCGAAGACGAAGCTGTTTCGCGAAGCGCTCGACAAGCTGAAGATCGATGGCACGACGCTTCTGGTCGATAACTCGACGGTCGAGAACAGGAACCTGGCGCTCAGTTCGCGCAACATCGACGGACTGGAACTGGTTCGGGCGAATGAAGTGCATCCGTATCACTTGATGCGCTATACGCACGTTGTGTTCGCGCAGGCGGCGATTGAGAAGCTGCAGGATTCGCTGAAAAAGTCGGCCTCGCGGCGTTCGCATGAAGCGGAGCCGGCGGAAAAAGCCAAAAAGAAGCCAGCCGCGCGCCGTTCGCGTAAGGCAGAGGTGGCCTGATGAAATCCGCATATCAGATTATTCAGAAGCCGGTAATCACCGAAAAAGGTCTTGGCATTAAAGAGACACAGAACACGCTGGTGTTTCAGGTAGCGCCGAAGGCGACGAAGACCGAAATCAAGGAAGCTGTGCAGTCGATTTTCAAAGTGAAAGTCGCTTCGGTGCGGACGGCGAATTATCCGGGAAAAGAGCGGCGGCGCGGGAAGTTTACCGGCTACCGTCCGGACTGGAAAAAGGCATATGTGCGTTTGAAGACGGGCGAGAAGATGCCGGAGTACGCGCAGAATCTGTAGTGCGGTCGTTAGTCGCCGGTCGTTGGTCGTTGGCAAAACCGAGCGACTAACGACTAACGACTAGTAACTAGCGACGAAGAGAGTTCGATATGGCCATAAAAACTTACAGACCGACAACGCAGACGTTGCGCTACCGCACTTCGGTGACGACCGACGACATCACTTCGTCGAAGCCGCACAAGCCGCTGGTTGTGGGCAAGATACGTTCGGGTGGGCGGCGTAACTCCGGCGACACGACCATGCGGTTCCGCGGCGGCGGCAACAAGCGGCTGCTGCGCACGATTGATTTCAAGCGCGACAAGCACGGTATTCCGGCGACGGTCGAGACGATTGAATACGATCCGGGCCGCTCGGCGCGCATTGCGCTATTGAGCTACGCCGATGGCGAGAAGCGTTACATTGTGCAACCCGATGGAATGAAGGTTGGGCAGAAGATTGTGAGTGGTCCTGAAGCTGACATTCTGGTGGGGAACGCGTTGCCGCTGCGCAACATTCCGCCGGGCACGACGATTCATAACGTCGAACTGAAGCCTGGCAAGGGAGCGCAGATGGTGCGTTCGGCGGGCGGTTCGGCGCAGTTGGTGGCCAAAGAAGGCGACTATGGCCTGGTGAAATTGCCTTCGGGCGAGACTCGCAAGGTGCTGCTCGATTGTCTTGCAACCATCGGGCAGGTTGGCAACTCGGATCACGAAAATGTGACGTGGGGCAAGGCGGGTCGCACGCGGTGGGTGGGGAAGCGTCCGCATAACCGCGGCGTTTCGATGAATCCAGTGGATCACCCGCACGGCGGTGGTGAAGGTAAGACCTCAGGCGGACGGCATCCGGTAACGCCGTGGGGACAGCCAACGCGTGGCTATAAGACGCGCAATAACAAGCGGACCGATGCGTTTATCGTGAACCGCAGGAAAAAGAGTTAAGAACCAGGTTTCAAGGTTGCAAAGTTTTAAGGTTTCAACGAAGGACCGGCTCGGTTCCGGGTTTACTGAGAACTGAGAGCTGAGAACTGAGAACTGACTTATGGCACGTTCGACAAAAAAAGGACCGTTCGTGGATGCTCACCTGGCGACCAAAGTGGGAGCCATGAATGCGCGCAACGAAAAGAAAGTGCTGCGGACATGGTCGCGGCGCTCGACGATTATCCCGGAGATGGTGGGACATACAATTGCCGTGCACAACGGACGGAAATTTATTCCGGTGTATGTGACCGAGAACATGGTGGGACACAAGCTGGGTGAATTCAGCTTTACCCGCCAGTTCAAGGGGCACTCGATGAAGGCACCGACGGAAGCGGCGGCGAAACCTGCGGGCGTACCCGGCGGACCGGGCGCGTCGCCGAAGGCATAAATCGGCTCCTGGCTTCTAGTTCCTGGCTTGGGGCTTAGAGCGAAGAGCACAGCAGAGAGAAACTATGGAATTTCGAGCGGAAGCAAGATACATGCGGGTGTCGCCGCAGAAGGCGCGGCTGGTGCTGAACCTGATCAAGGGACAGCGCGTGGAACTGGCGCGGAATACGCTGGCTTTTACCAAGAAGCGGGTGGCGGCGACGGTGGGCAAACTATTGCAGTCGGCCATCGACAACGCGAATTTTCTGAGCACCGAAAAGGGGCTCGATGTCGATCTCGACAACCTCTATGTGAAGCATGCGGTGGCGAACGACGGTCCGCGCATGAAGCGAATTCGTCCGGCACCGATGGGGCGCGCCTATCACTACGTCCGGCGCATCTCGCATCTGGAAATTGTGTTGGCGGAGAAGAATCGGAATGGGGCGGCCATCGAAACGTCGTCCGGGGGCGAGAAGGCGGCGAAATCGGCTCCTTCGAAGTCCAAGGCGAAAGTAAAGGCTAAGGTGCCGGCTAAGAAAAAGGCAGTCGCGAAGAAGGCGACGGCGAAGAAGTAAGTCGCTGGTCGTTAGTCGATAGTCGTTGGGAAACGCCAACTTGCTACCGACCAACGACCAACGACGAACGACCAGGCGAACGAAAGAAGTTCTTAGGAGCAACGATGGGACAGAAGGTTCATCCTTACGGATTCCGGCTCGGGTACACCAAGCCGTGGAAGTCGCGCTGGTTTGTCGAGAAAGATTACGACAAGCTGCTGCTCGAAGACTACAAACTGAAGACCGAGCTCAAGGAAAAGCTCAAGTCGGCGGGCATCAGCTCGGTCGAAGTGGAGCGTCCCGGCAACAAGCTGCGCATCATTGTCAAGACGGCGCGGCCTGGGATCATCATCGGGCGCAAGGGTGCGGAAATCGACAAGCTGAAGCAGGACCTGCAAAAGCGCACGTCCCGCGAAGTGCATGTCGACATCCAGGAAGTGCACAAGCCCGAGCTCGATGCGCAGCTGGTATCGGAGTCGATTGCGTTGCAACTGGAAAAGCGGGTCGGGTTCCGGCGGGCGATGCGCAAGTCGGTGGATTCGGCGCTGCGCTTTGGCTGTAAAGGAATCAAGGTTCGCGTCAGCGGACGTTTGAATGGCAATGAAATCGCGCGGTCGGAATGGTACTTGCAGGGCCGGTTGCCGCTGCACACGCTGCGCGCCGACATTGACTACGGCTTCACGGAAGCGCGTACGACCTACGGCGTGATTGGCGTGAAGTGCTGGGTTTACAAAGGCGAGATTCTGCCGGCAAAGAAGCGCGAAGCGACACCGGCGCGCGAAGTGACGACGACAGGCGCGTTCTAGAGAAAGTTAGAGGTCAGAGGTCGGATTGCGGAGGTAAAGAGCGTGCTGTGGCGAAACGCCTTTACTGAGAACTGACAACTGAGAACTGGGAACTGACTTATGTTGATGCCGAAGAAAGTTAAGTACCGCAAGCAGCAGCGCGGTCGCATGACGGGGAAAGCCTGGCGCGGCAGCACGCTGGCTTTCGGAGAATTCGGGCTGAAGGTGCTCGAGCCGGGATGGATCACCGACCGGCAGATTGAAGCGAGCAGGGTGGCGATGACGCGTTTTGTGAAGCGCGGCGGCAAGATCTGGATCCGTCTGTTTCCGGATAAGCCGGTGACGAAGAAGCCCGCCGAAACCCGCATGGGTAAAGGCAAAGGCGCTCCGGATCACTGGGTCGCGGTGGTGCGGCCGGGGAAAATTTTGTTCGAGATGGAAGGCGTGAGCGTCACCGATGCGAAAGAAGCGATGCGTTTGGCATCGCACAAGCTTCCGCTGCGGACGATTTTTGTGAAGAGAGACGTGCTGTAGAAATTGCAGAGGTTAGAGGTCAGATTGCAGAGGTGAAAAGCGAAGGATCGAGCTTTTCCTGAGAACTGACAGCTGAGAACTGGGAACCGATTTTATGAAGGCAGAAAAGATTCGCAACTTAACCGACGCCGAGCTCCTGCACCAGGAAAAGGACTTGGCGGACCAGCTCTTCAAGCTGAAGTTCCAGATGAATATGGGACAGACGGAGAGCCTGAAAAAGATTCGCGGACTGCGCCGGGACATTGCGCGGGTGCAGACGGTGCGGCGCGAGCAGGAGCTGGCGGGCGCGAAGGCGGGAACCAAGTCTGAAACCAAGGCTTCGACGGGGTCCGTAGCTCAGGTCGCGGCAAAGAAGCCCGCGAAGAAGACCGCAACCAAGAAGTCCGTAACGAAGACGGAGAAAAAATAATGGCGGAAACTACAGGCCAGCCCGAAGCACGCAAGCCTCATCATAAAGAGCTGATCGGCATTGTCGTCTCGCACAAGATGCAGAAGACGATCGTGGTCGAAGTGACGCGCAAGAAGGCGCATCCGATGTACGGGCGGGTGATTGCGATCCGGAAGAAGTTCTACGCGCACGACGAAAAGAACGAAGCGCACACCGGCGACACGGTGAAGATTGAAGAGTCGCGTCCGCTGTCGAAATTGAAGCGCTGGACACTGAAAGACATTGTACGCAAGACGGCGCTGGTGCCGGAAGTGGTGGACGTGGACGCGGGCACGGGAGTGGCTCGCTAGAAAGCGTTCCCCGAGAATCGGGAGCGGTTAAGGAGACTGATATGGCCGTAATGATGAGATCGATGCTTGAGGTGGCCGACAACTCCGGCGCGCGCAAGCTGCAGATGATTATGCCGCTCGGCGGCTCGACCGGTCTGCACGCGGGGATCGGCGACGTGATCACGGCGAGCGTGAAAGAAGCTTCGCCCGACGGCCAGGTGCAAAAGGGAAAAGTGGTGAAGGCGGTCATTGTGCGGACCAGAAAAGAATATCGGCGGCGGGATGGAACCTATATCCGCTTCGATCAGAACGCGGCCGTGCTGATTAACGATACGGGCGAGCCGGTGGGTACGCGCGTGTTTGGTCCGGTGGCGCGTGAACTGCGCGAGCGGAAGTTTTTGAAGATCGTGTCGCTGGCGCCGGAAGTACTTTAGGGGCCAGGTTTCAAGGTTTCAAGGTTTCGGGGTGCCTTGAGGATGTTTGAA
The DNA here is from genome assembly GCA_043765355.1 of Acidobacteriaceae bacterium. Lineage (GTDB taxonomy): Bacteria > Acidobacteriota > Terriglobia > Terriglobales > Acidobacteriaceae > Acidiflorens. The sequence continues at coordinate 6,922 of JAYUJG010000444.1, forward strand.
ACTGAACGATGCGGTTCGGAAACATTAAAACTCTGAAACATTGAAACATGGAGCTTTATGGGAACGGCAACTACTAAAGAACATAAGCGAGTCGATATCCGCCGGAATGACACCGTCAAGGTGATGACGGGGCGGGATACGGGAAAAGAAGGACGCGTGCTGCGCGTGTTTCCGGACGAAGGCAGGGTTCTGGTCGAGCATGTAATGACGGTGAAGAAGCATGTGCGCCCGAATCCGCAGAAAAATATCAAAGGCGGAATCGCCGAGCAGGAACGGCCGATCCGGCTGTCGAATGTGGCGCTGGTGTGTGCGACCTGCGGTCCAGTGCGGGTGGGGCATGAAGTGCGCGGCGATCGCAAGGTCAGGGTTTGCAAGAAGTGCGGGACGACGCTGGAGAAGTAGGCTTCGAGTCGCGGGCTCTGAGCTAGGAGCAACCGGCGCGCGTAACAAAGTTTAGGAGATTTGAAGGTGCTCACGAACCGGAAATGATTTTGGTCGCTCGCAGCTCTAAGCTCGCAGCCCGAAGCTAACGATACCGTGAGAGAAGGCAGCAACGACGATGACAGACGAACAGAAAAAAGACGGCCACAAGCACGACGGCCAGAAAAAAGAAGACAAGCAGCCCAGAGCCAAGGGCGAGAAGCGGTCGGCGTCGGTCGGTGAGAAGCCGAGCGCGGACGCTCCCCGGCACGCGGCCAAAGAGCGGCCACGGCTGCGGACGCGGTTTGACAAAGAAATCGCCGTGTCGCTGATGAAGGAACTGGAACTGAAGAATCCGATGGCCGTGCCGCGGCTGCATAAGATCGTCGTGAACATGGGCATTGGCGAAGCGACGCAAAACGCCAAATTGATGGACCCGGCAGTCAACGAACTGGGGCAGATTACCGGTCAGAAGCCGGTGACGACAAAGGCGAAGAAGTCGATTGCGGCGTTCAAGGTCCGCGAAGGCATGCCGATTGGCGCGATGGTGACGTTGCGTGGCGACCGGATGTACGAATTTTTCGATCGTCTGGTAAGCATCGTTCTGCCGCGAGTGCGCGATTTTCGCGGAATTTCAACGAAGTCGTTCGACGGGCGCGGCAATTACACGCTCGGATTGCACGATCAGCTGATCTTTCCGGAGATCGATTATTCGAAGGTCGACAAGCTGAAAGGCATGAATGTGACCATTGTGACGACGGCGCGTACCGACGACCAGGCGCGGTCGTTATTGAAGCACATGGGACTGCCGTTTCGAGTGGCATAAGAATTTGCGGTTGTAGAGACGGGGCTTGCCCCGTCTTTACCGTAAGAGTTTTTCGGGCAAGAGTTAGGAGCGGATTTTGGCAACTACAGCAAAACGAGTGAAGGACGCGAGGAAGCCGAAGTTTTCGACGCGCAAGCATAACCGCTGCAAGATCTGCGGACGTCCGCGGGCATTTTTACGGAAGTTTGGCCTGTGCCGTCTGTGTTTCCGGCAGTTGGCGTTGCGGGGCGAGATTCCGGGAGTTTCGAAGTCGTCGTGGTAGGAAGCGGTCGTTGGTCGCTCGTCGTTGGTCGTTCGCAACGATGGGTGGCTACAGCGGCACAATTGCCGCACGGGTTTGGGGGAACGTCTTTGGGTTTGTGGTTGGCTAACGACCAGCGACAAACGACCAAAGACTGAAGTTAAGCTGCTGACAGGTTCTCCGCGTTACGCGGAGCGAACGGGCGGCTTCAGGAGAAGCAAACGATGAGGTTGACCGATCCGGTCGCAGACATGCTGGCGCGCCTTCGCAATGCGATTCGCGCCCGGCACCAGAAGGTGGATATACCAGCTTCCAAGCTGAAGAACGAGATTGCCCGCATTCTCAAAGAAGAGGGCTTCATCGCGAACTTCAAGCCGGCGGAAGAAGAGGGCCACAAGGTCCTGCG
>JAYUJG010000445.1:0-13006 GCA_043765355.1 Acidobacteriaceae bacterium
CTGGCTCGCGGCCTCAAGGCAGGCAAGGCCCAGCCCGAGCCGGACGAGCGGATCGCCGTCAGTTTCTTCACGTTGGCGGAGGCCAGGCGGATGGCCCTCAATGGGCGCATTCTCGACGCCAAGACCATCGCCGGCGTCCTGTGGCTGGCCGAGATGGGGCGAGCAGCGCGGTAGAAGGCCGCTGAGGTAGCTGCGACCTCGACATCCCCTCACTTTAGAGCCATGCCCCCACCCATCCGTGCGGCGGCGATCCTTGACAGCACCCCCTTTGAGCAGCACAATGCCTACACATTTTTTGCGGCCCCTTGGAATTGTGCCGTTTTCGGGGGAAACCTGCGAGAAAGAGGGGGGCGAACGTGGAACGTTTGAAAGGCACCGTCAAGTGGTTCAACAACGCCAAGGGATACGGCTTCCTCGGCCGTGAAGATGGACCGGATGTTTTCATTCACTACAGCTCCATCGCCACGGAGGGTTATAAGAGCTTGCAAGAAGGCGACCAGGTGGAGTTTGAAATTGTCCAGGGACAGAAAGGTCCGCAAGCAGCCAATGTAACGAAGGCCACCTGAGCGGCAATCGGTTTTTTTACGCCTCCTTACATGTTGCGGACGAACCGACGCGCCCGATGACCGAGGTCGCTGTGTCCCCGATCGTCCGTCGCCTGATTTTGAGCGTGATTTGTCGGATCGAGATAACACACCTCAGCTTGGAGAAATCATCGCGGGATTTATCCCCGGGGAACGACGACGACGCGAACTGCAATGCAGTCCCGAATGGGTTGACATGACGCCCCGCACACGAAAAGCTTCCGGAACAATATCTTTCGGAGGTATGTGAAGCGCACCTCGGGCGCTGAAGCGCGAATCATTTTGCGACTTAAGGGCACGACTGAAGTCGTGCCCTTCCCTTTTCGTTACCCGCCCGTCCTGGCTCTCCCGCCCCAACTCGTTTAACCTTATCCGTTATTTCTTTCCGTTACCTCGCATGGACAACAAAGCCATCGCTACCCTTCTCTACGAAACCGCCGATCTGCTCGAGATCGATGCGCAGGATTCGTTTCGCGTGCGCTCGTATCGCAATGCTGCCGAAGCGATTGAAGCGTATCCACAACAGATTGCGGACCTGGTCTCGGAACCGAAAAAACTTCTCGCAGTACCCGGAATCGGCAAGGGCATGCAGGCGAATCTGGTCATGCTCTTCAAAGATGGCCACATCGAAGCGCACGCCGAGCTGCTGAAAAAATATCGGCCCTCGATGTTGGAGCTGCTCAAGATTCAAGGTCTGGGCCCGAAGACGATTGCCCTGATCTGGAGCGCGTACCAGGTGAGCGATCTTGAAGGCGTTGAGAAATTGGCGCGCGAGGGCAAGATTCGCGAGCTGCCGCGCATGGGCGAGAAGCACGAATTAAAGCTGCTCAAGGCGATTGAGGACTATCGCCGCATCGGAGGACGATTCCTACTCGACAAAGCCGAAGAATTGGCGGAACAACTTACCGATCATTTACTCGCGGCTCCTGGCATTGAAAAGGTCACGCCCGCCGGATCGCTGCGTCGCGGCCGCGAAACCGTCGGCGACCTCGACATCCTGGTCACCGGCAAGGGTTGCATCGAAGATGAATCGCGCCAGGAACTCATCCAGCATCTGCTGCGCTTTCCCGGCTTGATGGACGTCATCGCGCAAGGCGAAAACAAAGTTAGCTTCCGTCACCGTAATGGCATGCAGGTGGATGTACGGCTGCTCGCTCCGGAATCTTTTGGCGCGGCGATGCAATATTTCACCGGCTCGAAGGCACACAATGTCGCGCTCCGTCAGCGGGCACTCAAGATGGGCTTCACGCTCAATGAATACAGTCTCTCGACGCTTGAGGGCGAGAAGCCGGTGGCGCGCAAAACGGAAGAGGAAATTTACAAAAAGCTCGGCCTCGACTTCATTCCGCCGGAGCTGCGCGAAAATCTCGGAGAGATCGAAGCGGCCGCCACCCACACGCTGCCGGTGCTCATCGAACAAAAAGACATCCGCGGCGATGTGCATATGCACACGGTCGAAACCGACGGCAAAAACACGATTGAAGAGATGGCCGCAGCCGCGCACGCACGCGGCTATGAATACATGGCGATCACCGATCACTCAAAGAATCTAGCCTTCGCCAACGGACTCACCGACGAGCGCGCGCTGGCCCACATCGAGAGAATTCGCGCGGTTGAGAAGAAGATGAAAGGGATCCGCATTTTCGCGGGAATCGAAGTCGATATTCTGGGCAATGGCTCGCTCGATCTTTCCGACTCAGTGCTCGATCAAATGGACATCGTCATCGCGAGCGTGCATTCGTTGTTCAATCAGGATCGCGCGACCATGACCGCGCGGCTGCTCAAGGCCATAGCGAATCCGAATACGTCAATCCTTGGGCACCCCACCGGACGACAGTTGCTGCGCCGCGACGCCTACCCGGTCGACATGGACGCCGTTCTCGACGCTGCCGCCAAACATCGCGTCGCCGTGGAACTCAACTCCTATCCCGAGCGTCTCGACCTCAGCGACGTTCATCTGCGAATGGCGAAGCAGCACGGCGTGAAGATCGTCATCAACACCGATTCCCACCATACTTCGCATATGGAAAAGCTGCGTTACGGCATCACCCAGGCGCGGCGCGCGTGGCTCACAAAGGACGACGTGCTCAACACTTTGCCCCTGCAGCAGTTTGCCAAGGCGATGAAACACGCGTGGTAGAGACGCGGCTTGCCGCGTCTCCGGCGGCGGAGGGCAAACTCTCAACTTCGAGGGGCAAAGAGGAACACGCGGGAAATCCCTTGTAAACGCCAACTTCTTTTCGCTGTCGGCGGAGACGGGGCAAGCCCCGTCTCTACATCTGGTTCTTTTTTGGGCAGGCTATAATCTTTTTGGCGCTGTGCTTCTCGACCTCATCACACCTGAACGTTTAGCGACAGGTAGCACCCACAAGAACCAGCCATCACACATTCATGCTGAAGCTTGAAAAAAGACAGATTCTGAAAAACGTCGGTTCGAGCTGGTTCGCCCTCGGCATCAACGTCATCGTCGGCATCTTTATCTCGCCGTTTATCCTGCATCATCTCGGCGACGCCGCCTTCGGAATCTGGGTTCTCATCTTCTCGGTGACTGGATACTACGGACTATTCGATCTCGGCATCCGCTCGTCCATCATTCGCTACGTCTCCAAGTACACCGCCACCGACGATCGCGAAAAGCTGGCGCAGTTCATCAACACTGCGCTCTTTACCTACACGGGCATTGGCGTCGTTTGCATGGCTGTGACCGCGCTCCTGAGTTCATCGGTGGAACATTTTTTCAAAATTCCGCCGGACATGCATTCGCAGGCGCGCCTCCTTTTACTCATGGTCGGCGCGTCGGTCAGCCTCGGCTTTCCGCTCGGCGTCTTTGGAGGAATGCTTGAAGGCCTGCAGCGCTTCTACATTCTGAATTGGACGAGCATCGGCACCTCTCTCGTTCGGGCCGCGCTAATCGTTTATTTTCTCAATCGCGGATACGGCCTGCTCACCGTGGCGCTGATTACGGTCGGGCTGCCGATTTTTTCCTCGATTCTGCGCGGCATCATTGTGTTTCGCATGTCTCCCGTGGCGATCGGCTTTAAGTATGTGGATCGCGCGTCGTTTCGCCACATGGCAAACTACGGCGGCACGACGTTTCTCGTATTGGTCGCATCGCGCCTGCGCTTCCGCACCGACGAACTCGTGCTTGGCACCATGATGTCGACCGTCGCCGTCACCTGGTTCAACATCGGCGCACGCATTGTGGACTATGCGCAGGAATTTGTTTCCAGCCTGGCGCAGGTTTTCGTTCCGATGTCGAGCCAGTCGGAAGCCACCGGCAATCTCGACCGCGTGCGCAAGATTTATATTGCGGGCAATCGCGCCTGCGCATTTCTGATTCTGCCGATCACCGCCATCCTGATCCTCTTTGGCAAACACATCATCCGGATTTGGGTGGGAGCCCGCTACGTTCCGCACAGCTACCCGGTTTTGGTGGTCATGATTATTCCGTTCGCGCTCATGCTGTCGCAAGCTGCTTCGACGCGCGTTTTGTTCGGACTCGGCAAACATCAGACCATGGCGAAGATCACGGTGATCGAAGGGATCGCAAATCTGATTCTCAGCATTGCGCTGGTCCGCCCGCTCGGAATTGTCGGCGACGCGCTGGGCACGGCGATCCCGCTCAGCTTTACGTGTCTCGTGTTTTTGCCGCGGCATTTGAAAAAGCAGATCGGCGTTCCCGTCGGGACTTTCCTGCGCGAGGCCTATACGCTGCCGATTCTTTTGACCATTCCTTTTGTTGGAGCGCTGTGGCTGGCGAACCGTTATTTTTATCCGCGCAACCTGATCCAGTTGACGCTTGAGACGCTGGTGGTCAGTTCGGTCTATAGCGCGGGGCTGCTGTGGGCTTACCGCACGAACCGCGCGTTTCATGTCGCCGAGATTGCGGGCTTGCCCAAGACTGGACAACCTGCGCCGCCTGCGGTTTCGGTGGAATATCAGAATGAGCAGTAGGTCGCGGGCGCAACGGGGCGGAAGCGTGTTGGGGTAAAATGGAAGTCGGCTATTGTTTTTAATGACTTGCGGGTCGTCGCGTCCGAGGGCGGTTCTGGACAAAGCAGCGGGGCACACGAGGGGATTTAGAAGGATGAGCGAACTGTACGTTGTCGGCGGAGTCTTGCGGAGCAGCATGTTCAAGCAGCTGCCGGAGTGGAACTACTACCGCAAAGCGCTGATCCTCAAGGTGAACCCCGAGGCCAAGACTTCGGAGACTCTGGTGGAATACGAGTCGCGCAAAGACTCTTGTCCGGCGGAGTCGCCGTCGATATTGTTCAAGTCGTCGACGGTTGAAGGCAACAAGCTATATGTCTGCACGCAAACCGAAGTGCTCGTCTATCAGTTGCCGGGGTTTGAGCTTCTGCACTACGTGTCGCTTCCCTGTTTCAACGACGTTCATCATGTGCGACCGACGGGGGAAGGCAACCTTTTGATCGCCGATACGGGCTTGGATCTGGTCGTGGAAGTGACGACTGAGGGAAAAGTGCTGCGCGAATGGAACGTCATGGGGGACGACACCTGGAAACGATTTTCGCGGGACGTCGATTATCGGAAAGTCCTCGACACCAAGCCGCACAAATCTCATCCCAATTTTGTGTTTCAACTGGACGATGAGGTGTGGGTGACACGCTTCGCGCAAAGAGATGCGATCAGCCTGACGCGGCCCGGACGGCGCATCGATATCGCGGTACAGCGTCCACACGACGGCCATGTCGTCGGCGACTGGATCTACTTCACCACTGTCGACGGCCATCTGGTGATCGCCAACCGCCTTTCCTTAAAAGTGGAGGAGATCGTCAATCTAAACTTGATCGACAACCCGCAGAAGCAGGTGCTCGGTTGGTGCCGCGGCGTCGCCGTTCTGGAGAAAGAAAAAGTGTGGGTCGGATTCACCCGCATTCGCTCCACGCGGTTCAAAGAGAACCTGCTCTGGGCGAAACACGGATTCGAGAGCCGCAACAAGCCGACGCATATCAGCCTTTACGATTTGGCCGCGAAAAAATGCCTTGACGAAATCGACCTCGAACCCTATGAACTAGCGGCCGTGTTCGGCGTGCACGACACTGCGGTGGGAAGCTCGAGCGAGAGTTCTCTGCTACAGCCTACCGGAGCGAAATCGTCGCTGGATCGCAGTCGATGAGACTTTCGCGGCCAAAGCGATAACGCCCGGGCCACCGCTCGAACAGTTTGAACAGGATCGAATCGCCAAAATGGCAAAAAATCGGCTCCAAATCGTGATCTTCACCTCAGTGCCCCCGCAGCGCGTGGCGCGGATCATGGCGCGCATTCGCCGCGACGCCCCGGAAGCGCAGGTCGTGGGTGTGCTCTATGCGAAGTATCCGCGCAAGAATCTGAAGCAACGAGTCGCAACCTGGCGCAAGAAGATGAAGCGCGTTGTCTACTGGCGCTACGTATTACATCGCATCTTTGCGTCTGTGAATCGCAAGCTAAGCGGTGCGCTCCACGGTCTCATCCGCTTCGTTCATGCCGCTCCCCTGTGGCCCAACGGCAAGCAAGACTATGGCCGCGATGATCTGCAATCCGACTGTCAGGCCAACGGAGTCCAGTTTTTTATCGTCGACGACATCCACTCCGAAGCGGCCCTCGAGTTTGTGCGGCGTCTCGATGCCGATCTCGGCCTGGTGTTCGGCACAAAGATTCTGAAGCCCGCCCTCTTTGAAATTCCGAAGCAGGGCTCGATCAATATTCACAAGCGCAAGGTGCCGGACTATCGCGGCGGCGGCGCGGTCGGACTCTGGGAACTGCTCGACGACCAGAAAGAAATCGGTGTCACGGTTCATCGCGTCGAGGCGAAAGTCGACGTGGGAGGCGTGATTCGTTCGGCGCTCATCCCCATCGAACCGTTCGACGACTTGGAGAGTCTGGCGCTGAAGGCCGACGTCGTGGGATCGGATCTGATCGTGGCGGCCATCCGCGACTACGCCAACGGCACGGTCAACGAGATCCCGCAGGTCGGTCCGAGTAAGTTGTTTCGCAATCCCACCGCCGAAGACTTATTGCAGATGAAAAAGAAGCTGGCCGCGCAGCGCCAGAGCTATGGCAATCCCTACCGGCGTCCGCCGTGGAAGTTGCTCGCCAAGTCTCTGCGTTATGCCCTGCCACTCGCCCTCCGCAATTGGCGGTACCGGCGAGAAGCAAGTTACCCGGTGATGATCCTCTATCACCATCTCGTCTCCGATCGGCCCCACCGGTTTGGCGTTTCCACCGCGTACTTCCTGCGCCAGGTGAACTACCTGATGCGGCACTATCGCGTCGTGAGCCTGAGCGAGGCGGTCGAACTGGTGCGCAAGGGCGGGGTCAAGGTGCCAACAGTCGCCATTACATTCGACGACGGCTACGCCGACAATTTTGTAAATCTGCGCGCCGTCAGCGAAGAGACGGGCCTCCCCGTCGGGTATTTTATTTCGACCGAACATATCTCGAGCGGCCGCGAGTTTGCCCACGATGAGCTAGCCAGCGATCGCGGCTTTCCTCCAAACACATGGGAGCAGATCGAGTTTCTAAAGCACAGCGGCTATGAAATCGGCAGCCACACCCGCACTCACGCCGATTGCGGCTCGACTGATGAGGAATTCCTGCGCCAGGAAATCATCGGCTCGGACGAAGACATTCAGCAAAAAATCGGCGGCACGGTGCACTTTTCCTTTCCATTTGGACTGCCGCAGAACATTTCGGCACCGGCGGCCAGGATCGCTTGTACGACTTACCAGAATGTTTTCTCCGCCTACCGCGGCGGCAACTTTCACACCGAAACCCGGCAAATTCTGAAACGCGGAAATTTTCCCCACACAGTGTGGGAACTCGAGCTGCAGATGCAGTCCGTACTGACGGGAAACGCCCTGGAGCCGCCACACCTCAAAACAAAGATATAGGAACACCGCATTTCGTAGCGCCGGCCGATGAATCGGTGGATGTGGTTTTCTGCATGGCACTGATTCACCATCTCGACATAAAACTGGTGCGGGACGAAATGTGGAGGATTCTGCACAAGGGCGGTTTCGTAGTCCTGCGGGAACCGATACGATTTTCCAAGAGCTATGCGTGGGTTCGCGGTCTGTTGCCGGCTCACGAAGATGTGTCGGAATACGAGCACCCCTAACGCGAGAAGAACTGGCCACGATGATCAAGCCTTTCGATGTCCAGGGAACGCGGTTTTTCCGGCTGCCATTCGTGCCGCTGGTCTGGCGGGCCCTGCCCTCGAAAAGCCATGTTGCCTGGAAGGCGAGCAATCTGATCCTCCGGCGGTGGGCTGGAGCAGAACGGTACGCCACGGGCGTGGTGGCGAAGCTGCGAAAAACCGGATCGCAGGGATAAGTTGGCAAGACTTGCGGCGCAAAAGGTTGCAATCTGTTTCACACCCTGGCAGCAGAATGGACCGTTTTAGGATAAAATGATGCTTGGTCATTGTTTTTAATGGTTTAGAGGGGGACCACCACTTGGTCTTCGGAAGGCCAATTGCTCCCTTCTCAAGTACCGTGAGATTTTCAGGTCGGATCCAAAAACGGCGTGCCGACGTTAAAGTGTTGACTCTGTTGATATCCCAGCAGTTACCTGCGCCCCCAGCCGGTAGCTTGACGAATCGTTACAAATAGGGCGAACCTAGTTTAGGAACCAGATTAGAGAACCCCCCCTAGTGATTTTGATTTCAGCATAAATTTTAGTTAGAACATCTTTAGCTAAGAACATCCGGGAGGAATACTGCTTTGAACGCAACCACCAGTCACCTTATCGCCCCACATGGGGGAGAACTAGTTCAGCTACAAGTGCCGGCCGCGCGCGCCGCCGAGTTAAAAGCGCAATCGAAGGATTGGCCTTCGTGGGACCTGACAGCCCGACAGCTTTGCGATCTGGAACTGCTGATGAGCGGTGGCTTCTCGCCGCTCGGTGGATTCATGAACCGCGCCGATTACGAAGGCGTCTGCAAAGACATGCGCCTCGCCGATGGCACCCTGTGGCCCATGCCGATCACGCTCGACGTGACCGAAGAGTTTGCCAAGAAATTAACTGCCGGCACCAGTAAGATCGCGCTGCGCGATCCCGAAGGCGTGATGCTGGCCGTGCTGAGCGTTGGAGATGTCTGGCAGCCCGACCGCACCACCGAAGCTCAGTCCGTTTTTGGTTCCGTCAGCGCCGCTCACCCGGGCGCGGACTACGCCATCAACAAATCAAATCCCTGGTACGTTGGGGGCAAGATCGAAGGCGTGCAGGAGCCGTCGCACTATGATTTCCGCTCGCTGCGCCTTACGCCTGCCGACCTGCGCGCCGCATTCGGTCGCCTGGGCTGGACCAAGATCGTCGCCTTCCAAACCCGGAATCCCATGCATCGCGCCCACGTCGAACTGACATTGCGCGCGGCCAAGCAAGTCGAAGCCAATCTGCTGATCCATCCTTCGGTCGGAATGACCAAGCCGGGCGACGTGGATTACTTCGTCCGCACGCGCTGCTATCAGTTGCTGTTGCCCAAGTATCCGCACGGAACGGTTGAACTCGCCATGTTGCCCCTCGCCATGCGCATGGGTGGACCTCGTGAAGCAGTGTGGCACGGCCTGATCCGCAAGAATCACGGCTGCACCCACTTCATCGTCGGCCGCGACCACGCTGGTCCTGGAAAGGATACGGACGGCAAGCCGTTCTACGGTCCCTACGACGCCCAGGAACTATTCAAGAAGCACGAAAAAGAAATGGGCGTCATCATGGTCCCGTTCCAGATGATGGTGTATCTGGAAAATGAAGACCGCTATGTTCCGTCCGACGAAGTGCCCAAGGGCGCCAAGGTGCTCGACGTCTCCGGCACGGAATTACGCGAACGGCTCAACACCGGCCGCGACATTCCGGCGTGGTTCACGTATCCGGAAGTCACGCAGGAGTTGCGCCGCAGCTATCCGCCACGCCACAAGCAGGGCGTCACGATTTTCTTCACCGGACTTTCGGGATCGGGCAAGTCAACCATCGCCAACGCTCTGATCACCAAATTCCTGGAGATGGGCGGACGTCCCGTCACGCTTCTCGATGGCGATCTGGTGCGCAAAAATCTGTCGAGCGAACTCGGATTCTCCAAGGAGCATCGCGACATCAACATCCGTCGCATTGGCTACGTGGCTTCCGAAATCACCAAGAACGGCGGCATCGCGGTCTGCGCGCCCATCGCTCCCTATGAAGCGACGCGCAAAGCGGTCCGTCAGATGATTGAACCGTTCGGAGGATTCATTCTGGTGCACGCCGCGACGTCAATCGACGTATGCGAACAGCGCGACCGCAAAGGGCTGTATGCCAAGGCTCGCGCAGGAATCGTAAAGGAGTTCACCGGCATCTCCGATCCGTACGAAGCCCCGACGAACGCTGAAGTGGTGATCGATACCGCCAAGCTGAGCCCCGAGGAAGCGGCGCAGACCATCATTCTGCACCTCGAACGCGAAGGCTTCGTGGGCGCCAACGGAAACGGGTAACGAAACAGTTCGCGGTTCCCCGGCTCTCAGTGTCATGACTCGGTGTTGTTCTCACTGAGAACTGAGAACCGGGAATTGAGAACTCAAGAGAACTAAGCAGTAATTAAACACGGCCATGGAACTATGCTCCTAAAGATACTGATCGGGTTCACGGTAGGAACGCTGATCGGATTAACGGGTCTGGGCGGCGGCGTATTGCTGCTGCCCATGCTCATCTTTGGCCTGCGCGTTCCCGCCATCATCGCCGTCGGCAGCGACGCGCTCTTCAACTTCTTCACCAAGATTCCCGCCAGCATCATGCACCTGCGCAAGGGCACGGTACGCAGGAAAGTTGTGCTGGCCATGTCGATTGGCAGCATTCCCGGCTCGTATCTCGGAGTAACTTTTCTGCAGCATCTGCGCCATGTGTACGGCGCAGGCGTCAACGACTTCATCAAATCCGCAGTCGGGTTGTTGCTCGTGTTGATACCAACCCTGCTTCTGTTTCAAGGACGGATCGAGGAGCACCTCGCCAAGCGCGAGCCGACGATGAAGAATTTCGCCTTCATGAGCGTGATTGGGCTGGTCGGAGGATTTCTGGTTGGCATCACCTCCGTGGGCTCGGGCAGCATCATTATGATGTTGCTCCTTCTGTTTTATTCGTTCGCTCCGAAGATTATGGTCGGCACTGACATTGCCCACGCCGTGATTCTGACGGGCGTCACCAGCCTGCTGCATTGGCGGGCCGGCAACATCGACTTCCCGCTGGTCGGTTCCCTGCTCATCGGCTCCATCCCCGGAGGCATGCTGGGTTCCCATCTGAGCACACGCGTCCCGGTCCTCTGGCTGCGAAGAATTCTATGCACGGTGTTGCTGATGACCGGAGCCAGAATGCTGTGGGCGTGAAAAACAGGTCTCAGGTCTGAGGTGTCAGGTCTCAGGCCCTGCCTTACTAAGACCTGACACCTAACACCTGAGACCTTCATGGAGTACTTATGACTTCTTCCTCGACCCAGGAAATCCTAGAACGCATTCACGCCGGCCTTGAAGCGGCTCGGGCCGTGCTCAACCGCTTTACTCCGGGAGCGATCGAGGCCGAATACAAAGTAGGACACGATCCCGTCACCGAGGCCGACCGTGCCGTTGACGAGGTTTTGAAAAAGCATCTGCTGCGCGCGGGCGAAGGCTGGCTCTCGGAAGAGACCGTCGACGATTTCTCGCGCCTCGACAAGCAGCGCGTCTGGGTGGTTGACCCGCTCGACGGCACGCGCGAATTCGTGCAGGGTATCCCGGAGTTCTGCGTTTCGATCGCGATGGTCGAGAATGGCATTCCCATCGCTGGAGGAATCTGCAATCCCGCCACCAACGAACTCATCCTAGGATCCCGCGACACCGGTGTCACGTACAACGGCCAGCCCTCGCAGCCGAGCCAGCGTAAGGATCTGCACGGCGCGCTCGTTCTAGCCAGCCGCAGCGAAGTGAAACGCGGCGAGTGGAAGCAGTTCGAATCCGCCGAGTTCAACATCAAGCCCATGGGATCGGTCGCCTATAAGCTCGGCCTGGTCGCCGCCGGACGAGCCGATCTTACCTTCACCCTGGTTCCGAAAAACGAGTGGGATGTTGCCGCCGGAGCCGCATTGGTCGAAAGTGCCGGAGGCTGGGTACTGAAGCTCGACAATTCTCCTCTGCGTTGCAACCAGAAGAACCCGCTGATCTCAGGACTGCTCGCGGGAAGTCCGTTTCTGCGTGCGCCCTTGCTTGAACTGCTGGAGCGACACGAACAGACGACGGGCGCTGAAAAGCGGTCTTAGGCCTCCGTGACCTCGCGTCCGGAATTGCCCGGAACAGAATAGGATTCGGCACTCACCAAGGCAAACATTACAATGGCTTCTTCCCACATCGTCTTCCTGATGTATCACGAACTGGAGCTTGCTGGCCGCAAGCTCTGCCAGTCTGAGCCAGGCTACGTTCGCTATATCCTGCCGCTCGAAGCCTTCCGCAGCCAAATGGAGTGGATCAAGAAGTCCGGCTGGCGCGGTCTCAACGTCGGGGAAGCGATCCAGTATCCCGCCGCGCCGAGTGTGTGCATCACCTTTGACGATGGCTGCGAGACCGACCTCATCGCAGCCGCTCCCGTGCTCCGCGAGTTTGGCTTCAACGCCACCTTCTACCTCACCGCCGGATTCATCGGTACTCCCGGTTATCTCGGCGTCGATCAAGTGCGCGAACTGGACGCACAAGGTTTCCAAATCGGCTGCCACTCGATGACGCACCCATATCTTTCCGATCTCACTGAGCCCGAATTGAAACGCGAAATCGCCGACGCCAAAGCGCGGATCGAACAAATCGTCGGCCATCCGATCGCGCACTTCTCCTGCCCCGGCGGGCGCTACGACCAGCGCACGCTCCAGGTCGCGCAAGCAGCGGGATTCGCAACCGTGACCAACAGCCGGTTTTATGCGAACTCGCCGCGCACCAGCCCTTACGAACTCGGTCGAGTCGCCATGCTGCGCGACCTCTCCATGGACGGGTTCACCGCCACCTGCCAGGGCCGCGGGTTGTGGAAGAAACGTGTTCAGCATCAGGCGCGCCAAAGCGTGCAGAACTTACTCGGAAATCGCGCGTACGACGGTCTGCGCGCATTGCTGCTTGGGGAGCCGGGGCAGTAACCCTTACTTTGGTTATTGTGGAATTCTCCGATGTGTGCGGCGGGTCCGTGCAAGTCCAATGCTGTTAACGCAACGACCTCATCCAGTCCAAACAGCCCGTCCCGCGCCCGGTTGAGCCAACCACCCAAAACAATCCAGCGGACACTAGGCGCACGCGAATCTGTACATGCCGCGTCCCCATGTACTAACGCGTGCCAAATGAACTTCTGGTATCTGGGAACTGTTGAGCCATCTCGATAGATTGAGCGTACGGACAATCGACTAGTCCCCCAATTTGTACGGTCGAGGGCTCACAATGTTTGAAGTTGCT
>JAYUJG010000446.1:0-5425 GCA_043765355.1 Acidobacteriaceae bacterium
TTCTGGATATTTTCTATATAAGTCCTTTGCGCTCTAGATTTTGGAGTTCCGACAGCACCTAACCCAATGATTTCAAAGGCAGGGGGGAAGGGGTAGGGGGTAGGGGTACTTGAGGCGCGCACGTAAATGCGCCAGACAGTCAACACGTCACAGAGGAAATTCGCGCGAGACCAGTCCCATCGCCTCTGCGCTATTGGTTACGCGTCCTTCCAGTTGAGCGTCTTCGACTGCGCTGAGAATTTCTTTGAAGCGAGGGCCCGGCGCGTATCCCGCATCAATCAAATCACGGCCGGTAATCAACGGAGTTGGGCGAATTGCCTCGGGTGGCATGGAGCGCATTTGCTCGCGCGAGTATTCGTAGGAATCGAGCTGGCGGTTGCCGGATAGGCAGTCCATGCGATGCAGTTCGAGATGCTCTTCGAAAGCGGGCAGGCGGAAAAATTTCTTGAGCGTGGATTGCTTCATGCGCTGCACGTCGCCGAAGCGCATGTGATTGTCGACCAGCGCGAGAATCTGATCGGTCTCGTGATTCGAGAAGCGCAGACGGCGGAGGATTTCGGCGGCCATTTTAACGCCGACTTCGACGTGTCCGTCGAAGCGGATGCGGTCGGGCGCGATGCGGAAAGTGGGCGGCTTGCCTACGTCGTGGAGGAGCGCTCCCCATGCCAGCGTTTTTGAAGTAAGACCGGATGCGTCTGGCTGCAATTTCTCCAGCAGTAGCAGCGTGTGGACGAAGACGTCGCCTTCGGGATGATATTGGGGCGGCTGCTCGACTCCCTTCATGGCGGCGATTTCGGGCAGGACTTCTGGCAGGAGACCGGTTGTCTCCATGAGTTCAAAGGCGCGGCGGGCGCGGCCCTCGGTGAGCATCTTGGTCAGCTCTTCGCGGATGCGCTCGCAGGAAACCTGGTCAACTTTGGGCGCTAGCTTTTGGATGGCCGCCAGGGTTGCGGGGTCGATCTGATAATCGAATCTTGCCGCGAAACGCACGGCGCGCAACATGCGGAGTTTGTCTTCGGCGAAGCGGCGTTCGGGATCGCCGATGGCGCGGATGACTCCGGCTTTCAGATCGGCTTGTCCGCCGACGAAGTCCAAAAGTTCCGGCGTTTTATCGAACATCAGAGGGTCCAGCATCATACCGTTGATGGTGAAGTCGCGGCGCTCGACGTCTTCGCGGGGATCTTTGGTGAAGCGGACCTCGTCGGGATGACGGCCATCGGAGTATCCGAGGTCGGAGCGGAAGGTGGCGACCTCGACGGTGATTTGTTTTTGTTCTGTTTCTTCGTTGGCGGAGCGACGGGCGTCCTCGCCCGTCGCGCCGCGTTCTTCGACTCGCTCGGGCACGAGCACGACGCCGAATTGCTCGCCTACGGCGTAAGTTTGCGGAAAAATTTGCATGACTTGCTGCGGAATGGCGTCGGTGGCTACGTCGTAGTCGGCGGGCTCGCGGCCTAGCAGCAGATCGCGGACGCATCCTCCGGCGAAGTAGGCCTGGTGGCCGTGGTCGCGGAGGGTGGCGACGATTTCGGCGGCGTGTTGTTTGGCGTTGGACAAGAGGCGCTCAGCATTCAGCATTCAGCATTCAGTTGTTGCAATGCCAAACGCTGGTGGTCAATTCGAATGGTCTAAACTGGAGCTGTAGCTCGCTACTCGCAGCTCGCAGCTCAAAGCCCATTATGCCTGACGCCCTGATCCTCGGCATCGAAAGCTCATGCGATGAGACGGGCGCGGCGGTGGTGCGTTCGGGGCGGGAGATTTTGTCGAACGTGGTGGCTTCGCAGATTGCCACGCATCAGCCTTATGGAGGAGTGGTTCCCGAGCTGGCGTCGCGTGAGCATTTGCGGGCGATGGTTCCGGTGGTACGGCAGGCATTGGCGGAAGCGGGGCAAACTTATCAGTCGCTCGACGCCATCGCCGTCACGCAAGGGCCGGGACTGGCGGGCGCTTTGCTCGTTGGCATCAGTTTTGCCAAGGCTCTGGCGTTTGGGCTCGATAAGCCGCTGATCGCGGTGAATCATCTTGAGGGACACATTCATGCTGTGTTGCTGGAGCGGCAGCTCAGCGAAAATGGCGGGCTGGAGTTTCCGGTGCTGGCGTTGGTTGTGTCGGGCGGACACACGCATCTTTATCTGGCGACGTTGCAGGAAAATCTTTGGACCTACCGCAACATCGGGCACACTCGCGATGACGCGGCGGGAGAGGCGTTCGATAAGGTTGCGAAGCTGCTGGGGCTGGGCTATCCGGGAGGGCCGGTGATTGATCGGTTGGCGACTCAGGGCGATCCTGCTGCGGTCAAGTTTCAGATGGCGCAGATCAAGCACGCGGACCGGCGCCATCACAAGGCGGGCGAGAAGCCGGCCACGCGAGCGGAAGATGACGGACCACACTTTGATTTTTCCTACAGCGGAATTAAGACGGCGGCGCTGCGATACGTTGAGACGCAAAATTTGAAGCCGGCAATTGAGGCGCGGCGCGCAGCGCTGGCTGCGATTGAAAAGCCGGCGCTTGAGGACTATCTCAGGCTCTGTGATCGGCAGACGCTGAATCTGGTGGCTTCGTTTCAGCGCACGATGGTGAACGATCTGGTGTCAAAGACGCTGGCGGCGGCGCGGGAGTATGACGTCCGAACGCTTTTTGTTAGCGGCGGAGTGGCGGCGAACCGGGAATTGCGGGCTACGTTTGAGCGCGAGGCGGGGATGCAGGGGCTTCCAGCGTTTTTTCCTTCGCGGTCGCTGTCCACGGATAATGCGGCGATGATTGCGGCGGCGGGGTTTCCTAAATTTCTGCGGCGGGAATTTGTGGCGATGGATTTTTCGGCGGAGGCGGGGATGGCTTTGCGGTAGGCGGCGCGCGGACTTTCTGCGGCCCAAACGGGCCGCTCTTTCGCGGTAAGCATCGGTAAAACACCTCTGGTTGTCGCCAAATCGTCACACTTCCCAGCTACAATGGTCGCGTGAAGCCGACAATTTACGTTGTGGAAGACGACCCGGATATTTCTCGCCTCGTTCGCCATCATCTGGAAGGCGCAAGCTTTAACGTTCGACTTTATTCGACCGGCAATCTGGTCGTGATCGATGCGGAGAGGCAGCGTCCGGCGCTGTTTTTGCTCGACATCATGGTGCCCGGAAAAGACGGGCTGGAACTTTGCCGCCAGATTCGGCGATCGATCTCGCTGGCTTCGGTGCCGGTGATTTTTCTAACGGCCAAGAGCGGCGAGGCGGATCGCGTGCTGGGATTGGAGTTGGGGGCGGACGATTATATTCCGAAGCCGTTC
The DNA here is from genome assembly GCA_043765355.1 of Acidobacteriaceae bacterium. Classification (GTDB taxonomy): domain Bacteria; phylum Acidobacteriota; class Terriglobia; order Terriglobales; family Acidobacteriaceae; genus Acidiflorens. Next base: position 3,275 of record JAYUJG010000446.1, read on the forward strand.
AGTCCGCGCGAACTGGTGGCTCGGGTGAAGGCGGTGCTGCGGCGTTTTGAGCGGCCCTTGCCGCCGCTGCCGACGAAGATTGACGAGATCAATATCGACCCCAGCGCGATGACGTTGACGGTGCGGGGGAAACAAGTGCCGACGACGGCCACGGAATTCCGATTGCTTGATTACTTCATGCGGCATGCAGGGCGCGTGTTTACTCGCGACCAGTTGCTCGATTCGGTGTGGCGCGATACGGCATACGTGACGCCGCGCTCGGTGGATGTTTATGTGCGGCGCATCCGTGAAAAAATCGAGCCCGATCCGGAGAACCCGCGCTACTTGAAAACGGTGCGGGGAGCCGGCTACCGCTTTGAGGTTGCGCGTTGAGAAGCCGCATCTTCGTAAAATTGATGTTTGTGTTTTTGCTGGTGATTGGCGTCACCGCCGTCACCTTGCACTTCACCGTGCGCAAGGTCTGGGAGCGCACGCTGCACGAGCAGATCGAGCGCAATCTCAAACAGAAAACTTTGATGTTCGCTTATCGTGTGGAGGCGGATCGGCAGCACACGCTGGCGGATATTACCGCGCAGGAGGGCCAGGCGGCTGGGGCACGCGCCACGGTGATCGATCCGACGGGCAAGGTGCTGGCGGATTCCGAGGCGGACTCTGGCGCGATGGAAAATCATGCGCAGCGGAAGGAATTTGCCGCGGCCCTCGCCGGGCAACTGGGGATTGACGAACGCAGCAGTCACACACTGGGCGTTCTTTTTTTATATGTAGCGGCGCCGGTTTCTGGAGGGGCGGTGCGGCTGGCGTTTCCTTTGTCTGAGATTGAAACTTCGGATCGCCCGCTGAACACGGCGCTCTTCTGGGGATCGCTCAGCGCTTTTATTTTTGCAGTGGTGGTGGCGACGATCGCGTCGCAATATGTGGGTTGGCGCTTGCAGCGGATCGTGAATTTTGCCGATCGCGTGGCCGGCGGAGATCTGACGGCTAGAATTGCTTCCAGTTCGACCGATGAAATTGGGCAGGTGGCGGCGGCGCTTGATAAGACGACGCGGCGCGTCGAAGAAAGTTTTGTGCGGGTGCAAACCAGTCAGCGTGAATTGGAGACTCTGCTCAACAGCATGCAAGACGCCGTGATCGCCGTCGACATCGATGGGCGCGTGCAGTGGGCGAATCGCGGCATGGATCGTTTGCTGCTGCGCGCTCCACGGTTGAATGCGCCGTTGATTGACAGCGTGCGCGATCCCGATTTTCTGGCGGCGATTCAGGAGGCGGCACGCGATCAGGTGGTTACGTCCGCGCGGTCGAACACGATTGCGCCGGGACGCATTTTCGATGTGACTGCGGCGCCGATGCCGGGAGGGGGCGCCGTTGCCGTGCTCCGCGATCTTACCGAGACGGAGCGCATGGAAAAAACGCGGCGCGACTTTATCGCCAACGTTTCTCATGAGCTGCGCACTCCGCTGACTTCGATTCAGGGATACACCGAGACTTTGCTGGATAGTCCGATTAAAGACAATCATGTGCGCGACTTTCTGGAGATTATTCGAAAAAATGGGGCGCGGATGTCGCGGCTCACGGAAGACCTGCTCACTCTGGCCCGGGTTGAGTCAGGCGAACAGAGGTTTGATATTCAGCGGGTGAGTGTGGAAGAACTGCTGCAGGATGGTCTCGATAGTTTTTGCGATGTGGCGGGTCCGTATGGAGTCGAACTGGCGATCGAAAATGCGGCTGCGGGCGATGTTGTCGATGCGGATCGTGAGGCCATTCATCAGATTTTTTCGAACCTGATTGAGAACGCGTTGAAGTATGCAGCGTCGGGAAAGAAAATAATTCTCGGGGCGCGCCCGGCCACGGGTGGCGGTGAATTCGTCGAGTTCTATGTCAAGGATTTCGGACCCGGCATTTCTTCCGAGCATCTGCCGCGGCTGTTTGAGCGTTTTTACCGCGTCGATAAAGCGCGCTCGCGAGAGTCCGGTGGCACTGGGTTGGGGCTCGCGATTGCCAAACACATCGTTCTTGCCCATCGGGGAACGATCCGCGCTGAGAGCGAGCTTAACCACGGGTCGGCGTTTCTGTTTGTGTTGCCGGCTTCGGAAGTAGGGTAGCTGTCGGTTGTCAGTTGTCAGCTTTCAGTAAAATCGAGGCCGTATACTTCTG